>DATIVW010000155.1:0-4093 GCA_035465595.1 Rhizomicrobium sp.
CATCGTCGTGTAGGGCTTGTCCCACTGGCCCATGCAGCCCAGGCGCTTGAACTGGCCCCTCTGCACGTCGATCCAGTGCTCGGCGAATTCGCGGCAATCGCGGCGGAGCTGGTCGATCGGAACGTCGTCCTTCGACTTGCCTTCCTTGCGGTACTTCTCCTCGATCTTCCATTCGATCGGCAGGCCGTGACAGTCCCAGCCCGGGATATATGGCGCATCGAATCCGAGGAAACCGCGGCTGCGCACCACGATGTCCTTCAGCACCTTGTTCAGGCCGGTGCCGGAATGGATTTCGCCGTTCGCATAAGGCGGGCCGTCATGCAGCACGAAGAGCGGCTTGCCCTTCATCTTCTTCCGGATCTGGCCGTAGAGATCCATCTTCTCCCAGCGCGCGAGCCAGTTGGGCTCGGCCGCCGGCAGGCCGGCTTTCATCGGAAAGTCGGTGGTCGGCAGGAAGAGAGTCGCCTTGTAGTCGCGGGCGGGCTTTGCGTCGGTGGTGTCGGACATTGTCTCAGGTCTTTATCAGGTTGGCGGACAGGGCATCACCCGGCATCCGCGCACCCGGCAGGGATCATTCCCCCGGCGGCGGAGCCGGGCGGCGAATTCGAAAACCCCTGAAACCCACACGGTTCATCTTCGAAAGCCCAAGGAAATCAGTTGGAATTGTTCTAACAGCCGCCCCGGCGCGGGTCCAGCGGGGTCAGGAAAACGACGAAAGCGCGCGGATCTGGTGCCCGTGCTCGTCAAAATTGCGCGGATTGAGCCACGCCTGGAACCGGCCGGAAATGGCGGGCCATTCGCCGTCGATGATCGAATAATAGACGGTGTCCCAGTTGCCGCCCTTGGTCCAGCTTGTCTGGCGCAGCGTGCCCTCGCGGGTAAAGCCGTAGCGCAACGCGGCGCGGTTGGACGCATCGTTCTCCGGCCCGGTGCGCCACTCGAGCCGCCGGTAGCCCAGCGTGCCGAGCGCGTAGTTCGCCAGAAGATAGAACGCCTCCGTGCCCGCTGCCGTGCGCTGCAACGCCTTGCCGTAGGTCAGTCCGATTTCGCACACCGCCGCCTGCGGATCGATGCGCAACAGAAAATAGAGGCCGAGCGCCTTGCCGCCCTTCTTCTCGCGGACGGCATAGAGCACCTGCCCGTCCTTCGACGAACGATCCTTCAGCCATTCCTTGAACACGGACTCGCTGGCGAACGGACCGGACGGGATGCCCTTCCACAATTCGTCATCCGAGCCGATGGACTTCCACAGCTCCTTCGCATGGCGCGCGACATCGATGCGCTCCAGGTCGACGAAACGGCCTTCGAGGATGTTCGCGTCCGGATAGGGGCGCGGCAGGACGGGGGCTTTCATGCGGATGCCAATACTTTCTTCGCCGCTTGGGCGTCTTTGGCGATCTGCGCCTTCAGCGCGTCCAGCCCGTCGAATGTCTCTTCCCCGCGGATATAGTGCACGAATTCCACGGCCATGTGTTTTCCATAAAGATCGCCGTCGAAATCGAACAGCCAGGTTTCGAGCAACGGTTCTTTCGTCTCCCACATGGGGCGTATGCCGAAGCTCGCAACCCCGTCGCGGCGCAGGACGGGCTTGTCGTCCTCGTAGATCGTGGCACGCACGGCGTAGATGCCATAGGCCGGCTTCAGCGCATCGGTTATGCGCATATTGGCGGTGGGAACGCCGATCGTGCGGCCGCGCTTGTCACCGTGCTCGACGCGCGACTCCACGCTCCAGTAGTGGCCCAGCAGCTTCGCGGCGACGTCGGGTTTGCCGGCCTTCAACGCTTCACGAATATGCGTGGACGAGATCTTTTCGACGCCGTCCTCGAGCACCGGCTCGAAAATCTCGACGCCGAAGCCCTCCATCTCGCCCATGTAGCCCAGCACGGCGGTGTTGCCGGCGCGGCCCTTGCCGAACTGGAAATCCTCGCCGACCACGACGCAGGAGACGGCCAGCCCGTTGACGAGAACGTCCATGACGAATTCCTGCGCGGTCTTGGTCGCCATCTGCGCATCGAAGGTGAGCGCGAACATCGCATCCGCGCCCTGCTCCGCGATGAGCCGCGCCTTGGTGCGGAAGGGCGTCAGCCGGAAACTCTCCGGCGACGGGCGGAAGAATTCCTGCGGATGCGGCTCGAGCGCCAGCACGCCCATCGGAACGCTCAGCGCGTCCGCATGGGCTCGCGCGCGCGCGATCAGCGCCTGGTGGCCGCGATGGACGCCGTCGAAATTGCCGATCGCCACGACCGCACCTTTGCAGCCGGCGGTCACGTCATTGTAGTGGCGAAAGATGCGCATTCGGCTTTGGGTTCAGGCTTTCGGGCGGGCGGGCGCCATCACCAGCGCTTCGGCTTCCACCACCACCGTGTCACCGATCTTGCACACACAATCGAACATCACGCGACGCTTCACCGGCTCGACCTCCTTCACCGTGCAGGTCGTCACCACGGTGTCGCCGATGCGCACCGGCGCTTTGAATTTCGTGGAGGCGCCCATGAAGATCGTGCCCGGACCGGGGATCTGCATGCCCAGCACCTTGGAGATGTAGCTCAGCGTGATGACGCCATGCGCCACGCGGCCACGGAACAGCGTCTTGCGCGCATAGGCTTCGTCGAAATGCACCGGGTTCATGTCGCCGGAGACTTCGCCGAATTTCTGGACGTCTTCCTCGGTCACCGTGCGCGAATAGCTTTCGCTCATGCCCGGCTTCAGCTCGTCGATATAGTAGGTCATGGCGGCGCTCCTTCGTGCCGTAAGTTCTTATCGGCGCGGGGCCTACCAGACAAGCGCGCGCATCGCCGCCGTGGCATGCACGCCCGCCTTGGCGAACAATTCCGCCATGTGGCGCTCGGTCAATTCGGTCACGTCTTCGCCGTGCACGCCGTCGGCGATGAACAGCGCCGCGATTCCCGCGGCATTGGCACCCTTGATGTCGGTGTGCATCCCGTCGCCGATGGCGAGCGGTTTCTTCGCCCCTTTCGTGAGGGCGCGGACGTAATCGTAGATCGCCGTCTTCGGCTTGCCGTAATAGACGACCTCGCCGCCGATCTTCTCATATTCGTTCGCCAGGGCGCCCGCGCAATAGACGAGCCTGCCCCCGCGCTGCACCTGCCAGTCGGGATTGGCGCAGATCATCGGCAGCCTGCGCGCCTTCATCGTCGCCAGAAGCTCGACGTAATCCGCCGGTGTTTCGGTGTCGTCATCATATAGACCGCTGCACAGGACGATCTCCGCCCTGTCGACGTCCACCGTGTCGATGTTCAGGCCGTCGAAAATCCCGCGGTCCCGCTCCGGGCCCAGGTGCAGCATGGCGAGGCGATGCGACGTCGCGCGCTTCGCCAGATCGTCCCGCGTCGCCACGCCCGACGTCACAATCGCGTCATAGCAATCCAATGGCACGCCATATCTCTTGACGAACAACTCCTCGACGTCGCTCACCGGACGCGGCGCGTTGGTGAGCAGGATCGCCGGGCCGTGCTTTTCCCTGAACGTGCGGAGAGCATCGCAGGCAGGCATCAGCGCCCTGTCGCCATTGTGCAGCACGCCCCACACATCGCACACCAATGCGTCATGTCCGGGCGCGATGTCGCGCAGGCCTGTGATGATTTTCGTCATGGGCAAGCGGATCGCATGGCAGCGCCCGCCCGGTCAATGCGGCTCAGGCGCTGCGCTTGAACGGCACGATGGAAGCGGGCCTTTCCGGCGCCACGAATTCCGGCACGCGGACCTGGTCGTCGCGCACCGCGCGCGGCTCGCCGAACAGATAGCCCTGCGCGAAGTCCACATTGTAGTCGAGCAGCTGCACGACGGTTTTCTCGTCCTCGACGCGCTCGGCGATGAGGTTGAGGCCGTGGCGCGACAGGAGCTTCTTGAAATCCTCCGCCGCGACCTGCGCGTTGGCGCCCTGCATGCCGCCCGTCAGCGTCTGCGCGCGCACCTTGATGTGGCGGAAGCCGAGGCCTTTCAGCTTGGCGAAATCCAGCGCCAGGCTGTCCACGTGATCCATCGACAGCGCGAAGCCGAGATTGGAAAGATACATCAGGTTGGAATCGCCGTGGCTCCCGGCCCGCATCACCGCCGTCTGCGAGAACTCGAA
>DATIVW010000156.1:0-3469 GCA_035465595.1 Rhizomicrobium sp.
CTATCGCCTGCTGGTGAAGGAGAACCATCCCGACAGCCTCATCGGCCGCGGCGTGCCGCCCGAATTCGTGCAGCTGGCGACCGACAAGCTCGCCGCCATCAACACGGCCTATGAGACGATCCGCCGGGAACGCGATATAAAATAGCCGCGATCAGGGGGCGGACGCATGGACGATCTTCATCTCGGGCCATGGCACGATTTCTACATCATGATGGGCGGCTCCGGCGGCGCGCTGGTGGGCGCCACCTTCGTCGTCGCCACGCTGGCGGGAAACATCGAAAAGCGCGCGATCGGCATCAAGGGATTCATCACGCCGGCCACCGTGCATCTGGGCAGCGTGGTGATCGCCGCGGCCATATTGATGGTGCCCACATTGACGCCGCTGTTCCTGGCGCTGCTGCTGGGCACCGGCGGACTGGCCGGGCTCGTCTACGGCATCATCGTCTATTTCCGCGTCACCCAGCTCAACATCGATATGATCGACCGCTTCTGGTACGGAATCTTTCCGATCCTGATGTATGGCCTGCTCGCGGTTTCGGCCGCGCTCGTCTTCTTCAGGGACATCGGCCACGGGCTGGAGCTGATCGCCACGGCACTGGTCGCGATGCTGGTCATCGGTATGCGCAACGCCTGGGACATGGCGACCTTCATGATCCTGGGCGGCCCTGCCGGCTCCAACAGCGATTCCGGTACGCGATAGGCGACGCTCAGGCGCTGTCGCCAAACCTTGGCACGTTGGCAACTCTGCACCAATCTCAAATGCGATTGATCGCCGGTAGAACCGGCATTGTTCCGGTTACAACACTTTACAATCGGTCACGCGTTGAAAATCGGAACGGAGTGCGGATCTGCGCATTCTGTTCTTGCGGTTGTTTGCGGGCGCGCGAACGGCCCGGTCCTCTATTCGTACAAGGAGTTCATGCATGCTTCGCAAACCGGCAATCGTTCTGACAGCTTGTATCCTGGGCTTGACTGCAACCTCCGCTTTCGCGGCCGACCAGACGCCCGGTCCAGGCACGTCTGCGCTGGCTCCGGGCGACGCGGCCGGCGTGAAGAAGGCCGAAGCCTTCGCCGGCAATACGGGCGTGTTGATCGCGGGCGGCGCGCTGGTCGTCGGCGGCATTGTCCTGGTGGCCAGCGGCGGAAATGGCCATTCGCACCCGACAACCACGTCCACGGGGTCCAAGCCCTAGGAAACTCCAATCGTATCAGGTGCTTGGCCTGAAATCATCAAAATATGATGATTACCCTTGACGTGCCGCCACCGGGTCATCAAATAATGATGGCCTGATGATGGGCTCAAGGGAGGCCAGCAATGAGCAAATTCGGAATAGGCGTCGGCGATGATTTCCCCGTCGACGACGGACGCGAGCGCGATCAAACGCAGCCGCAGGACGACCGCGCGGAATTCGAAGAGTGGAAACGCCGCCGCGACGCCTATCGCGCGCAGCGCGATGAGTGGCGCCGCCAGCGCGAGGAATGGCGCGAGCGCAAGCGCGCCTTCAAGGAACGCGTCCGCCAGGCCGCGCGCGAAAGCTTCGGCGAAACCTATGACGGCCACGGTGAAGGATGGAGGTCCGGTGGCAGGCGCCACCGGGGCGGCTTTCCATTTCTGGTCTGGCCCGCGGTGGGATTGCTAATCCCCGTGCTGATCGTCGCGACTTTCATCGCGATCATCGCCGCGGTGTTCAAGTCGCCGTTCCTGTTTCTCGGTCTGGTGGCGATGGCGTTCCTGGTGTTCGGCTATCGCCACCATCACCATCACGACGATTTTCGCGGCCCCGATTACGATTTCGATCTGAAACCCGCGAACGGTCCGCGCCCGCCGCAACCGACCGTGGTGGTCACGCCGCCGCCATCCGCACCGAGTGGAAAGTGAGATTGTCATGAGAGGCCATGGTCACCGCCGCTATTACAAGCAGGCCGCCGCAGAGGCGATGCGCGCGGCCGCGCAGGCGATGGAGTCCGGCGCCGACGAAGTGTCGGGCCGCACCACCACCCGCGTGCAGCTCGAGATGCCGCCCCAGGCGATGGAGCGCCTGACCCGGCTGAAGGAAAAGACCGAGGCGGCGTCCTATGCCGAAGTCATCCGCAACGCGCTGCGCCTTTACGAAGCGCTGGTGGACGAGCATGAGAAAGGCGCCGAGTTTTCCCTGAAACGCGCGGACGGTGAAACCGTCGCCTACAAGATCTTCGTGTGATGGGCTGAACGAAAGAGCAGGGAGCATGCGCATCGTCGAATGTCCGTCGCCCAATCATGACGAGCGCCCGCAGGATGCGGCGATCGACATCCTTGTGCTGCACTACACCGGCATGAAGACGGCCGAGGAAGCATTGGCGCGCCTGACTGATCCCGCCGCGAAGGTGTCCGCGCACTACACCATTGACCGCGACGGCCGCGTCTACCGCCATGTGCCGGAAGAGCGCCGCGCCTGGCATGCCGGCGTTTCCTGGTGGGCGGGCGAGCGCAACGTGAACGCGCGCTCCATCGGCATCGAGATCGTCAATCCCGGTCATGAGTTCGGCTATGTGCCGTTCACCGATCCGCAGATCGCAGCGCTGATCGACCTGTCGCGCGGAATTTTCGCGCGCCATCCCATTCCGCCGTCGCGCGTCGTCGCGCACAGCGATGTCGCGCCTGCGCGCAAGGAAGATCCCGGCGAGCTGTTTCCCTGGAAGTCGCTGTCCGAATACGGCATCGGGCTGTGGCCGGCCGCCGGCTTTCATGTGTTGACCGGGCCGTTCGAGGAAGCCCTCGCGCGTTTCGGCTATGGCGTCGCCCCGGAGGTGGACGTGCCGATGGAGAAGGTCGTCACCGCCTTCCAGCGCCACTACAGGCCCGCGCGGCTCGACGGCCAATGGGACGAGGAATGCAACCGCCTTCTCGCTGACCTTTTGGAACAGAGCGAAACATCCCAGCCCGTCTCGGCCTAGCCGCCATGCAGAAGTGACGGTGGCCGGGCCGGCTGCGGCCCGACTAATCTTCGCGCATGCCGACAGCCATCCGCCTCGCCGAAAAGCTCGATGCCTTCTCCAGTCACTGGTCGCCCAAGATCGTGGCCGCGTTCAATGGCCATGACGTGATGGTCGTGAAGGTGAAAGGCGAATTCATCTGGCATTCGCACCCCGACACCGACGATTTCTTCCTGGTGCTGAAAGGCAATTTGACGATCCAGATGCGCGACGGCGACGTGCGCCTGGGTCCCGGCGATCTTTATGTCGTGCCGAAAGGCGTGGAGCACCGCCCGGTCGCGGAGGAAGAAGCGCAAATACTTCTCATCGAGCCCAAGGGCACACCCAACACCGGCGACGTTGCGACCGCCGCGATCAAGGAAACGATCTGATGAAGACCATCGGCATGATTGGCGGCATGAGCTGGGAGTCCTCGGCGATCTACTACCAGATCGTCAACCGCGAGGTGCAGAAGCGGCTGGGCGGCGTGCATTCCGCCAAGGCGCTGATGTACTCC
>DATIVW010000157.1:0-15864 GCA_035465595.1 Rhizomicrobium sp.
CGAAGAGAACGAGGCCGATGGTGTTCATGTAGGCGAAGTCGGCGGGCACCAGTGCCAGCGGCGCGTCGGACGAGAAGCCCACGATCAGGCCCGCCAGCACCACCCCGAACAGGCTTTCGCCAACGATCATGCCCGACGCGATGAGCACGGCAAGCCGCTTGGAATATTCCGGGCTCGCGGTGCGGTTTGCCCACACATCGTAGAAGTGCCCGATGATCGCGCCGACCACGACCGGCAGGGTCGCGCTCATCGGCAGGTAGATGCCGATGCCCACGGCAAGCGGCGGCAGGCTCAACCATTTGCGCCAGACGAGGAACTCGTTCAGCGCCACGATGATGACGCCGACCACGGCGCCGATCTCGATGGATTTCCAGTCGAGGTTGCCGCCGATCACGCCCTGCGCCAGCGCGCTGATGAGCGTGGCCTGCGGCGCGGCGAGCGGTTGCGCCGTGATGGTGTTGACGTTCGGCGCGCCGGCGAAGCCGAACGCATGCGCCAGGAGATTCAGCACCGGCGGAATGACGGCCGCGCCCGCAATCACGCCGAGAATGAGCGCCCATTGCTGCGCGCGCGGCGTGGCGCCGACGAGCTGCCCGGTCTTCAGGTCCTGGAGGTTGTTGTTTGAGATCGTGGCGATGGCGAACACCACGGCTGTGGCGAATAGCGCAAACGCAATGAGTGGTTTCTGCATATCCGTTGTCGGGTGCACGACGGCCACGAACATCGTCGCGCAAGTGACGATGGCGAGAATGCCGACGCCGGAGATCGGGGAATTGGAGGAACCGATCAGGCCCGCCATGTAGCCGCAGATCGCCGCGATAAGGAACCCGCCGATCACCACGAACGGAACGGACGCGATCAATAGCGACGACGTGCTGCCCGCCAGCGTGGTGGGCTGCAGGAAGGCATAAAGCAGCCAGCCGATGACGGCGAAGCAGATGACGGCGATGATGCCGATCCAGGCGGGCGAAAGATCGGTATCGCGCAGATCGCCTTCGCCGGCTTTCGCCGCGCGCGAGGCCGACAGCGTGCCGATCACCCCGCTCACCACCGGGCCGATCAGTTTCAGCAACGTCCAGATGGAAGCAACCGCGATCGCGCCCGCGCCGATGAAGCGCACCTGCGTGCGCCAGATGTGATCGGTATAGGCGTCGAGCGATCCGGTCAGCGGATGCAGCGAGGTGAGATAGGGCACGAAGCCCGCCCACGAAATGAGAAGGCCGAGCAGCATCGCAAGGCCCACGGAAATGCCGACGAGGTATCCCGCGCCGACCAGCGCGAGCGAATAGCCCATGTCGATGCCGCTGTAGGCGCCCGCGCCGACGGCGAAAAACTTGGTGACTTCGGCGGTGGCGATGCGCGTCGCGGCGATGAGCGCCATGCCGGCGGAGGCGATCGCGCCCCAGATCACCGCCATCAGGCCTTCGCGCGATTCCTTCGTCGCCTGTCCGCGCGCGGCATCGCCGACTTCGAGGACTTCGGCGGCGGCGACGCCTTCGGGATAGGGCAGGTCGCTTGTCGTCACCATCGCGCGGCGCAGCGGGATGGTGAACAGAACGCCGAGGATGCCGCCCGACGCGCAGATCCAGAACGATGTCCAGAACGGAAAGTCCGCCCACCAGCCGACGATGAGAAGTCCGGGCAGCACGAAGATGATCGAGGACAGCGTGCCTGCGGACGACGCCACCGTCTGCACGATGTTGTTCTCGAGGATCGTGGAATCCTTGAAGGCGGAGAGGAACGCCATCGATATGACGGCGGCGGGAATGGAAGTCGCGAAGGTAAGGCCGACCTTCAGGCCGAGATAGACATTCGCCGCCGTGAACACGAGCGTGATGAGAACGCCGAGGATCAGACCCCGAAGCGTGATTTCCAGAACCGGTGATCCCTTGGCAGACATGCGTCCCCACCCGCTGATTTGCGGGGCGAGACTGTCATGCGGCGCGGCGCATGACCAGATTCAGGCCATGATCCCCTTCAGATAGCTGTTCATGAGCCGCCCCTCAGGGTCCATCTGGCGGCGCAGCGAAACAAAATCGTTCCAGCGCGGGTAGAGCGATGCGAAATCTTTCGTGGTCAGCGAGTTCAGCTTGCCCCAATGCGGGCGGCCGCCATGGCGGCGGAAGATCGGCTGGATCATCGTGAAGAAGAAGTCGTAATCGTCCTTGTAATAGGCGTGCACGGCGACCGAACCGTGCTCGCCGCCCTGGAAGGGCGAGAGCCACGCATCGTCGGTGGCGATGCGACGCGTCTCGATCGGGAAGAACACGTCGGGGCGATATTTCTCGATCGTCGCCACCACTTCCTTCAGCGCGGAAAGCTGCGCGCCGGCCGGCATGTGGAACTCCATCTCGTTGAAGCGCACCGGCCGTTCGGTGGAGAGGAGTTTCCAGCCTTCGTCCACCGCTTCCTCCGGCGTGCCGAAGGTTTCCAGCAGCAGTTTCGCCGTGGTCTTGCGCATGCCGGTGGAGAAACCCAGAAGGTTGCGCACGGCTTTGAGCATTTCCAGGAATCCGGTGTCGGTGTCCGGTCCGCGCGGACGCGCCGGTTCATCCGTCTCGTCATGCGTGATGTTGGCGGCAAGGCCGGTGAAGGGGATCGCGTAGAACTCGTAATTGCGATGCGTCTTCCAGCGTTCTTCCGCCTTGCTCACTGTCTCGTCGAAATCCTCCAGCCACACGCGGCGATGCAGCCGCCTGTTCGGAATGGTCTTCAGTTTCGCCTGCGTGATGATGCCCAGCGATCCCATCGACACGCGCGCGGCGTTGAAGAGATCCGGATTGTTATCCGCGCTGCACTCCACGAGTTCGCCCCTGGCGGTCGCGAGGCGCAAGGCGACGACATCGCCATGGATCGCGCGCAGATGCTTGCCGGTGCCGTGCGTCGCCGTGCCCAATGCGCCGCCCAGCGATTGCTTGTTGATGTCCGGCAGGTTCGCCATCGCGCGGCCCTTCGCGGCGAGTGCAGGCCCCAGATCGCCCAGGCGCGTTCCTACCCACATCGTCGCAATGCCGTTGGCATCGACATCGGTCACGCCCGCAATGTTGTCGAGCGTCATCAGCGTGCCGTCGGTCGGCACCAGCGGCATGAAGGAATGGCCCGCCCCCACCGCGCGGATCGGCGCCTGCGCCGCGCGCAGGACATTGGCGAGCTCGTCTTCGGATTTCGGCGCGACGCGCAGCTCCGGATAGGAATGCTGGATGCCCGACCAGTTGCGCCACACAAGATCGCCCTTGGCATTGGTGGCGGGCGGCGCCGGCGGCTCCGGCTTGTCCGAGACCGCGCGCTCGTAACCCAAAGCGCCAGCGCCCACCACGACGGCCGCTCCGACGCCGGACCCGATCAGCACATTGCGGCGATTGACGCTCATTGCTTGTTCTCCTCATCCGCCATGAAGCGGATCAGCTTTTCATAATCTTCGCGTGTGCAGGCGCTGCATTGCCCGCCCGCGGGCATCGCCTGGAATCCGGTGATGGCGTGGGAAACGAGCGTCGGCAGGCCCTTCTGCCAGCGCGGCTCCCACGCGTCGTGATCGTGCACCGGCGGCGCGCCGGAATCGGCGACGGCGTGGCAGGCCTTGCAGGAATGATCGTAAAGCGTGGCGAGCGCCGGATCGGCGGGCTTGAAGTTCGCAAGCTCCTCCGCCGACGGCTTGCCCCTGCCGCAGTCGGCGAGCGCCAGGCCCGCACAGACAACCATCAACGCGACGCGCATGAATCCCCACCCCGATTGTGCGCAAAGATTTGTCGCAATCGCCCCGCGATGCAATCCCACCGCGCCGGCAAAAAAAGAGGGAGGGCGTTGAAGCCCTCCCTCCTCCGGCACCCGCCGTTGCCCCCGGCGAATGCCTCGCGGACTGTTCGACCGTTACTGCCCGGTCGAGTAGTGGATGATCTGGCCGGTGTTGCCGATCGCCGTGGCCGAGGCCGACACGTTGCCGTAGACGTTCGTGACGTTGGCGGTCGTCGAGGCGTTCACGGCCGCCTTGTTGATCTGCCAGTTGTTCACGTTGCCGTAAGGCGCGTTGGTGTCTTCCTCGAAGGTGTTGCTCACCGCGGTGGAGGCCAGCGAAACGTCGTTGCCCGTGTTCGAGATGTTGGCGTGCAGCGTGGCGGACGGATCGTTCGCCTTGCACTCCTGCGTCGAGTCGACGTTGGTCGACGTCGGATCCATCGAGATCGAGGCCGAGTTGCACACCGACTGGCTGGTCAGGTCGGTCGTGCCGCCGATGTTGTTGATGTTGGCGTAGACGTCGGAGTCGATGTTCTGCGTCGAGACGTACTGGTTGTTGATGACGTTGGTGTTGTTCATCGTCGTGATGTCGATCGCGTTGCCGCCCGCCACCGCCGCGCCGGTGATGTTGCCCTGCGCGCTGTCGGTGTTGAGGCTGAGCGTCGCGGTCTGGTTGTTGAGGTTCACCTGACCGTTGAGGATGTTGCTGGTGCCGCCATCATTGCTGCTGTCCGCGAAGGCCGAGGCCGTCATTAGGGTCAGCGTTGCTGTAGCCATGATAAGGGTCTTGGCGAGACGTGTCATAGTGGTTCTCCTTGATAGTCGGGGTTGAGGCATTCGCCATGCGCGGGGGGTTGGGGTTGTTGTCACCCGGACCGGCGAGCGGATCCGCCGACGTTCCGAAGTTCGAGAGGCACGCGCTTGTCGGCGCGTGATAGAGGCGCGAGACCATCTCCAGCACCGCGCGTTCCACGACCGAGCGCACCGCGAGCTGGATCGGCTCCAGCGCGCTTTCGCCGAGCGAAGCGTCGAAGAATGTGTGGCCGAGGAAGTCGAATACGCCGGCCTGAATCTGCCGGCCGATGATCTGCTTCTGGTAGGAGATCACGTCCACGACTTCGAGCGTGTTGGTGTCGACGAGACGCAGATCCAGGCCCACGTTCATCACATACATGTTCGCGCCGGCCGTGCCCTTCACCGCGTCCGTCGCGGTGCCGCCGCCGTCGGCGCTGGCGCCCATCGAGCGGATGTTGAAGTTCACTTCGGTCACGCCGCCGACGAGGTAGTAGTCGGAGCCGGGGATCGAGCCCGCGAAGATCTTGCGATAGTCGCTGCCGGCCGGGCCGTTCTGCGGGCCGTCGCCGGAGATCAGCTTGTTGTTCGCGTATTTCAACTCCATCTCGGCGACGGAGGTGTCGAAGCGCTCCACCAGCGGGACGCCCGCCTTGGAAAGCGCGCTCATCGCCATGAGTGCCGCGCCTTGCGTGATCTCGCGGCCGGAATTGTCGGAGCTGATCTTGCCGGTGTAGTCGGCGATCTGGCCGACCGCGATGCGCACCGGCCTGGCGCGGGTGTAGTTCGCCATGCAGCGCAGGCCCGACGAATAGGGCGTCTCGTTCGCGATGACGGGCGAGCCGCCGATCGGGGCCGTGTAGCGGCCGGTTTCGGTGGAGGCTTCCGGCGTGATGCAGCCAGCGAGGGCAATCGCTGCAAAGCCGAGGACCAGGGACCTGGTCAGGAATTTACGTCCGCGCGAAGTCATGGGAGGGGCTTCCCTTCTTCCTTCAAAAAAAAGTCTCAGTGGCCGTTCGTCGTCACAGTGGCCGTCTGGTTACCGTTGTTGGTCTGGTGCGAGTTCACGATGACGGTGTTGTTGGAACCGGTCGTGATCACGTTCAGCGAGTTGCCTATTGCAGAGGCCGTGCCGTTCGAGCTGTTTCCAAATCCGACACCGGAATTCTGGCCGAGCGAGCTCATGTTCTGGACGCCCGTGGAGCGGGCCATCGTCGAGCTGGTAAACTGGCCGTTCACCACAGAAAGGTTGCCGTTGCCGTCGCGCAGCGAGACGTCGACGGGCTGGCTGGCGCTGCCGGCGCTCATGCCGTAGCCGGAATTGTAGGAGCCGGCGTCGTTGAAGCCGGCGACCTGCGCCATCGACGGCGTCGCGGCGAACGCGCCGAGGACCGCCGCAAGGCAAACCATTTTGAGACGTTGTGACATGATGCCGATGCCTGTTGTTCCGCAGGGGAGGGAGCAACGGCCATGCCAAGTCCTAACGCGGATTAAGGCTGTGCGTGTTTCAATGCGGGACGAACATCGCTAGATTTCCAGTATTCCCGCGGAAAACGAGGCGCCTGTGGCGACACTGGAATTCTTCTTCGACTGCTCATCGCCATGGACCTATCTGGCCTTCACCCGCATCCATGACGTGATCGCGCGCACCCATGCGCAAGTTTCGTGGCGTCCCATTTTGGTTGGAGGCGTGTTCAACGCCGTGAACAAGGACGTGTACGAGCGCCGTGCGAACCCCGATCCGAGGAAAGCGTCCTATTCCGGGAAGGATCTGCAGGACTGGGCGCGGCTTGCGGGCATCCAGATCGGAAAGCCGCAGCCTTTTCCGGTTAACGCGGTGCTGGAGATGCGCTGCTGCCTCGCCGCCGATGAAAAGGGGAAGCTCCTCGATTTCGCGCGCGAAGCGTTCAAGGCCTATTGGGGCGACCTGAAGGACGTGAGCAAGCCGGAGGTGATCGCCGACGTCTGCCGGGCGGCCGGCCTTAACCCTGACGAGATTCTCGCCCGCGCGTCGGCGCAGGAGATAAAGGACAGGCTGCGCGCCAACACCGAAGAAGTGATCGCGCGCGGCGGCTTCGGCTCGCCGACCATGTTCGTAAACGGGGACGACATGTATTTCGGCAATGACCGCCTACCGCTGGTCGAAGCCGCCCTGATGCGCGCACAATAGGATATGGACGCGACCACGCCGCCCTATGAGCTTCCCGAAGAAGGGCCGCAGCCATTCCTGCGCCTGCCCTGGGTGGTGAGTGTGCTCGCCGGATCGATGCTGGCGATCCAGGCAGCGCTCTCCGTTATTCCCGCCCGCACGTCAGAGTTCATATTCTGGAACTACGGATTTCTGCCGGCGCGCTATTCACCATCCTTCCTCGCGGCGCATGGCATCGATGGCGGATCCTGGCTCGACCGTGCGCTGCCATTCGTCACTTACATGTTCCTGCATGCGGGCTGGATGCATGTGATCGTGAACACGGTGTGGCTTCTGGCCTTCGGCGCGGTCGTGGTGCGGCGCTTCGGAAATCTTCGCTTCCTTCTTTTCTTCCTGGCGTGCGGCATCGCGGGCGCGGCGCTGCACCTAGCGCTCAACTGGGCCTCGATCGCGCCGGTCATCGGCGCATCGGGAGCGATCTCGGGCTTGATGGGGGCGGCCTTCCGCATCATGGGTCGCGAGGGCGACGCCTTCTCGCCGCCGCAGCCGCTGGCGCCGCTGTTCTCGCGTCGCATCCTCATCTGGTCGGCGGTCTGGATCGTCATCAACATCGCGGCCGGGGTTACGGGCCTTGGCGCCGGGCCGGGCATCCAGCTCATTGCCTGGGAGGCGCATCTGGGCGGTTTCGCGGCGGGCCTTCTGCTGTCGGGCCTATTTGATCCGGTGAACCGCTTGAAGACAGCCGCGTTGTAACCACATGAGACTGGTGGGCATTTCCCGTCGTGGCCCACGGTTTCGCGGAGGTTACCATGAGCGACAATCCGAACGCCGCCGGCGCCGATCAGACCCCGCCGCCGCCTCCGCATCCGTCATTTCCTGCGGTCCGTCTGGTCTATGCCTTCTGTTACGGGATTTTGGCCTATTTCGTGATGATGATCCTGTTCGGCCTTGGCGTGGTTCAGTTCGTGCTGCTGGCGATCAATGGCCGGCTGAACGAAGAACTGAAGAGCTTCAGCGCGAATCTGGTGCAATATCTGTTCGAGCTTCTGGCCTTCATAGTCTTCGCACGCGATGAGCAGCCCTTCCCGATCGGACCGTTCCCCAGACACGCTTAAGAAGGGCACGCCTGAAGGCCGCGCTGCGCTCGGCCTGTTCGAGCTTTCGCCCGATCTCGTCCATCTCAATCACGGCTCCTATGGCGCGGTGCCAAAAGCGGTGCGCGAGGAGCAGGACCGCTGGCGCGCGCTCATCGAGAGCGACGCCACGGGATTCTTCAAATTCCGGCTGCCGGGTGAATTGCGCCGGCTTGAGGGCGTTGCCGCGCAACGCTTCGGAGGCAAAGCCGACGACTGGGTATTCTGCGAGAACGCGACGGCCGCCGTGAATTCGGTGCTGTCGTCGTTCGGCCTGCGCGAAGGCGACGAGATCCTCACCACGTCGCATGCCTATGGCGCGGTGACGAAGGCGATGCGGATATGGGCGCAGCGCTTCGGCGCCAGCCTTGCCGTCGCGCAAATTCCCCCGGTCGTGCAGAGCGAAGAAGAGATCGTGCAAGCGATCGCGAAAAGCATCACGGATCGCACCCGGCTTCTCGTCGTCGATCACATCACTTCCGCCACGGCGATCATCTTTCCGGTCGCGCAGATCGTGAAGGCTGCGCGGGCCCGCGGCATCGCGGTGCTGGTCGATGGTGCGCACGTGCCTGGCCATCTGCCGCTCGACGTCGAAACCATCGGCGCGGACTGGTACACCGGCAACGCGCACAAATGGCTGTTCGCGCCGAAAGGCTGCGGGCTTCTCTGGACAGCGCCGGCGCGGCAGGCGCAAACGCTTCCCGCCGTCCTCTCGCATGGCGCGCCCGACGGCTACACCCAGGCGTTCGACTGGATCGGCACGCGCGACGTCACCCCGTGGCTCTGCTTCGAAGCCGCGGCGCGTTTTCACGATTCCTGCGGCGGCGAATCACGCATGGCGCGCAATCGCGTGCTCGCGGCCGAAGCATCCGCGATGCTTGCCGCCGAATTGGGCATGGTCCCCACCGCGCCGGAAGCCATGCGCGGCGCCATGGCGTGTCTGACACAACAGCCGTCACCGATCGGAAATGAATCTGCCACATCTCTCATCAGAGGCATCCGAGAATGCTGCGGTGCGGTATTGCCGGTCTATATTTTCGAAAACGCATTTTGCATCAGGATTTCCGCGCAGATTTATAATGCGATGTCCGACTATGACATGCTCGCGCGTGCGTTTCCCGCTGCGTTGCAGCAATGCCTGAAATCATAACATCTGAAAAAATATCATTGCAGCGCACAGAATTGGCCCTGTTACGATTGATACTATTCAATAATTCCGGTGTTGCACCGCAACCACATCGGTTCTGACAAAACATCATCATCATTGATTTACCTGATAAATCCGCTTGAGAAAAAACCTCGCGCGGTTTTTCTCTCCGCGTTGCAGCAATTCCATCCCGTGAGCCGATTGGAACGCGCTTCCGCCGCAGAAGAAGAAGCCGCTGACAGTTTTGATCGAGCGCCATCCGGCGCCCGGGGACCGAACAGAACCAGGGAGTCAGTTTTTATGTCGTCAGTTTCGCGTTCAGTACGGACAGGCCGGTCCGCCACGCTCATCGGCGCATTGCTTCTTTCCACCGCTCTTGCCGCGCCCGCCTTCGCCCAGATCGAAGAAGTCGTCGTGACCGCGCAGAAAAAGACCGAAGACGCCCAGACCGTTCCGATCGCGATCACCGCGTTCACGGCAGGCGACCTGAAGGCCAAGCAGATCGATCAGTTCAAGGACCTCGTGTTCTCGACGCCGAACGTCAGCTACACGAAGGGCAACTTCACCGGCTCCGACTTCCAGATCCGCGGCATCGGCATCACCGCCGTCGGCTATGACGCCGAATCCGGCGTGGCCGTGCACGAAGACGACGTATTCCTTTCCAATCCGCCGCTCGCCGAAGCCAGCTTCTACGACCTCGACCGCATCGAAGTGCTGCGCGGCCCGCAATCGACGCTGTATGGACGCGGCGCGACGGGCGGCACGGTGAACGTGATCACCGCCAAGCCGAATCTCGACGAATTCCACACCGACCTGGAAGCGTCCTACGGCAACTACAACTACCAGGAAGTCAAAGGGATGGTGAACATCCCGATCATCGAGGGCCAGCTCGGCCTGCGCCTCGCCGGCGACTGGCTTTCGCGCGACGGCTTCGTGAAGAACGTCGCCAACGGCGACAAGCTCGACGGCCGCGACCAGTACTCGCTGCGCGGCACGCTGCGCTGGCAGCCGACGGCGCGCACAACGATCGACATCATCGCCGCCGGTTCGCACGAAGACGACAACCGCATGCGCTCGCAGAAGCAGCTCTGCTCGTCCGATCCGACGGGCACGCTGGGCTGTCTGCCGGACACGCTGTCGAATGGCCTCGTCAATCTGAACGCAGGGCAATCGACGATCGCGTCCAGCGTGCAGGGCCTGAACTCCGCGTTCGCGGGAACGCCGCTCGCCGGCCTCGGCAACGCGCTGGGCCTTTACGATCTGACTGCGGCGCCGACGACGCCGGCGCTCTGCCTGCAGCCGGGCAATCCGTGCAACCCGTCGGATCCGCGCAAGGTCTTCTCGGATTTCGATCCGACCTACAAGGCGACCGATGCGTTCTACGCATTGAACTGGAAGCAGAACCTCACCGACTGGCTCGATTCCACGCTCGTCGTCGGTTACGACCGCGCCACGACGTTCTCCCAGGAGAGCTACAACAACGTCAACGGACTGACCTTCGATCCGACGCGCCTGGCGGTTGCCGAAGGCACCTTCCTCGGACTGCTGAGCGCGCTCGGCGGTCCGGCTTACGCGGCGAACTATGCGCCGTTCTTCTCGCATCCGGGCGAGCTGCCGGTGTCCAAGCCGGGCAATCTCGGACTGATCAGCGGCGACATCGCCAAGTTCACGCCGCAGGCGACCGCGTTCGACCAGTCGAACGGCTATTCGCGCCAGTACTCGGCGGAACTGCGCTTCAATTCGAGCTTCCAGGGTCCGGTGAACTTCATGCTCGCCGGCTATTATCTGCGCACGAAGACGACCGGAAACTACTTCGTCGATACGCCGACGCTGGATTACCCGTCGATCCTTCTGGGCGGCATTGAAGGCCTGAACGCGCCTGGCTTGTGCGGCGCCACCGGCTGCATCTTCGGTCCGGGCTACTACAACAACAACGGCCACAAGGACACGCTGACGTCCAAGGCGGTGTTCGGCGAAGTCTATTACGACGCGATCCCCGACCTTCTGAAGTTCACCGCCGGCCTGCGCTGGACGGAGGACGAGAAGCGCCAGAGCGGGCGCATCGAATTGCTCGACGGCCTCATCCCGATCGGAACGACGAACGCCGACCAGGCGCTCGCCAATCTCGTCGCGCAGGGCCAGACGGACTTCGACGGCTCGGTTCCGGGCGGCCAGGTCTGGCAACTCAACAACGTCAACTACAACAAGCTCACCGGCCGCTTCGTCGTGGACTACACGCCGAAGCTCGACTTCACCGACCAGACGCTGTTCTACGCATCCTATGCGCGCGGCTATAAGGCCGGCGGGTTCAATCCGGGTGTGGCCCCGGGCCTCGGCGTTCCGGTGAGCTACAAGCCGGAATCGATCGACGCGTTCGAACTCGGCACCAAGAACATCCTGCTCAACGGCACGCTGCAGGCCAACGGCGACATCTGGTACTACGACTACAAGAGCCTCCAGGTGTCGGCGATCGAGAACAACACCTCGGTCAACCAGAACATCAATGCCAAGCTCTGGGGCGTGGAAGGCGAACTGTTCTGGGCGCCGGACACGCACTGGCAGTTCAACCTCAGCCTGGGCACGACGCAGTCGAGCATCGGAAACTCCCAGCTCGTCGACGATCGCAATCCGACGGCGGGCCGCAGCGATGTGGTGTTGATCAAGGACGCGACGCTGGCGCCGACCTCCGGCCAGAACTGCGTGCTCTACATGACGGCCGGCCAGACGGTTTCGCCGGCGGACAACGCTGCGTTCCAGGCGGCCGCGGCCGGCCTCGGCGCGGGCGGAATCTTCTTCGCGCCGCCGGGCGGCAGCCACGCGCTCGCGGCGCATGGCGTCGCGAACACGAACTACGGTTCGTGCAACACGGCGCTGGATCCGCTGCTTGCGGCGTTCGGCTATTCGCGCACCGACCCGACCGGCAAGGGCTCGGGCTCGGGCGCGTTCGTCAACCTGAAGGGCAACCAGCTGCAGAACACGCCGGACTTCACCGCCAGCGTGGGCGCGCAGTACACCTTCGATCTCAACGGCGGCTACACGCTGGTCCCGCGCGCGGACTACTACTGGCAGTCCCACATGTTCGCGCGAATCTTCAACGACAACGCGGACCGGATCAAAGCCTGGGGTGTCGGCAACGCCCAGATCACCCTGAATGCGCCGGACAACCTCTGGTATGCCTCGCTGTGGGTGAAGAACGTGTTCGACAGCAACAATGTGACCGGCGAGTACCTCGCCAGCGCCACGTCGGGCCTGTCGACCAACGAATTCCTGGGCGATCCCAGGACTTTCGGCATTACGGCCGGCATCCGTTACTAGCCCGTCCGGGGATTGGGGCGCCGGTCTTCCGGTGCCCCTCTTCCGGGCAACCCGTCCGGGCGCTTTTAGAATGACCGGTATTTTGGCTCAAACGCCTCAACCGGCCGTAATTGTGTGACATTCCGGGCACAAGCGCGGGATCAAATAGCGCTGGAAAAAGCGGTCTGCCGACAATCTTCTTGCGGGCTTAAATTTTCGCATCCAGAGTTCCTAGTGAAAAAATAGCCATATTCCCTGCTCATCCGGGCAGGGGAGATTGCGTGACATCCCTCCATGAAGGGGGGATGCAATGGGGAGCCCTGGAAAATGTCTGCTACGCGTTCCGCGCGGACCGGTCGGTCTGTAACTCTTATCAGTGCATTGCTGCTTTCATCCGCGCTTGCTGCGCCGGCCTTCGCCCAGATCGAAGAAGTCGTCGTCACGGCCCAGAAGAAATCGGAAGACATCCAATCGGTGCCGATCGCGGTGACCGCCTACACGGCGCAGGACCTCGCGGCGCACCAGATCACGGCGTTCAAGGATCTGCAGTTCGCCACGCCGAACGTGACGTATTCGCAGGGCAACTTCGGCGGCGCGAACTTCCAGGTTCGCGGCATCGGTATCACCGCTGTCGGCGGTGGTTCTGAATCCGGCGTCGCCATCAACTTCGCCGACGTCTTCCTGGCCGCTCCCCCGACCGACGGCGCGACGTTCTATGACTTGCAGGACCTCGAAGTTCTGCGCGGTCCGCAGTCCACCCTGTATGGACGCGGCGCGACCGGCGGCGTGGTGAACGTTGCTCCGAACCGTCCGGTTCTGGATGCCTTCAGCGCGTCCGGCGACGTGTCCTACGGCAACTACAACGCCTGGCAGATCAACGGAATGGTCAACATTCCGATCATCACCGACGAGCTCGGCGTGCGTCTCGCGGGTCAGTGGATCTCGCATGACGGCTTCACGACCAATATCGCCGACGGCTCCAAGCAGAATGATCGCAGCCAGTGGGGCCTGCGCGGCTCGGTTCGCTGGCAGCCTTCCGACCGCACGACGGTCGACCTGCTCGTCGACACCTACAAGGAAGACGATCACCGCGCCCGCGCCGACAAGGAGCTTTGCGCGAACGATCCGACCGGCGTTCTGGGTTGTACGCCCGCTTCGCCGCAGACCGGTGACGTGAACCTCAACTCGACCTACCTCAACATCCTTGCCAGCAAGCAGGGTGTTGCGGCGGCTCTCTCCGGCGCGTTCGGCCTTTCGCCGTTCGCATTCCCAACAGCCGCGAATCCGGCTGGTGGTGCGGGATACGCCGCCATCAACGGGACTGATGGTGCCGCAGGTCTTGCCGAATTGGGCTTTTTCCTAGGATCGGTTGTACCCAATGCCGCGGGCCCCGGCAGCGGCGGCGCCAATGTGCCTGCTCTTCTGGCTTCGCTGGGAACCCTGTTTCCGGGAACGCCCACGACGACCGGTATTATTAATGGGTTTTACAATGGCTTCTTTGCGGCTGGCGCCGGCCTGGCCTCGGCGATGGGCCTGACGGATACGAGCGCGCCTTACGTGGCGCCGCCGAATTCCAACCCGTCGGATTATCGCAAGGTCAATGACGACTTCAATCCGATCAACAAGCAGCAGGGCACGACTATCGCCCTCGAAGTGAAGCAGAACCTGACGGACTGGCTCGATGCCACGTTCGTGGGTGGTGCGACACACGGCAACTACTTCAACCAGCAGAGCTACACCAACACCTTCGGTCCGCCGTTGGGCGCAGCGAACCTGGCGATTGCCGAAGGCACGTTCCTGGGCTTCCTGAGCGGGTCCCTCCGTCCCGACCTGGCAGCGGCCTATGCGCCGTTCTTCACCACGGTGCCTGGCCAGCTTCCGGTTTCAGATACGCACAACCTGGGCATCAGCAGCGGCGCCATCCACCACTACTCGCCGAACATCTCCTCGTTCGACCAGGCAAGTGGCAACGCAGCGCAGCAGTCGGCGGAACTTCGCTTCAATTCGAAGTTCGAAGGCCCGGTCAACTTCATGATCGGCGGCTACTACCTCAAGCAACATTCCAACACGAACTACTTCGTGCAGGCGAACTCGCTTGACTACGCCAGCATCCTGCTCGGCGGTATCACGGCCGACTTCGGCGGCATTCCCGTCGCCGGCCTGATCGGTCCGTCCTACTATCACAACATCGGACGCGACATTAAGTTGAAGTCGCAAGCGGTCTTCGGCGAAGTGTACTGGGATATCGTCCCCGACCTGCTGAAGCTGACGGTCGGCGCCCGCTACAACGAAGACTACAAGTCCGAAAAGGCGCGCATCGGCGTGTTGAGCGGGTTCATCCCGCTTGGATCATCGGATGAAACGGCTGCGCTGGATGGAATTCCCGCCACGCAGTTCTCGCGGGCCAATGGTTCGATCCTGAGCGACAAGTTCGACAGCGATACGGGCCGTGTGGTTCTCGACTGGTCGCCCAAGCTGGACTTCACGGATCGGACGCTCGTCTACGCGTCCTATTCGCGCGGTTACAAGGCCGGCGGTTTCAACCCCGGCATTCAGACGGGCACCGGCAGCGGCTTGAGCCCGCTCTATGGGCCGGAGTCGATCGACGCCTACGAGTTGGGCACGAAGAACATCCTGCTCGACGGTCACCTGCAGGCCAATGCGGACGTCTGGTACTACAACTACCAGGGTCTTCAGGTCTCTGCGATTATCGACAACACCTCGATCAACCAGAACATCGCCGCCAAGCTCTATGGTGTGGAAGGCGAGTTCGTCTGGTTGCCGACTGATAATCTGCAGTTCAACCTGAACTTCGCGAAAACCCACAGCGGCATCACGAACACGTCCGAGGTGGATACCCGCAACCCGACGGGCGGCGATCCGCGCGCCATTCTGGTCAAGGACAACACGCTCACCGCGTCCGCCAACCAGAACTGCGTGATCTATGACCTCAATCCGGGGCCGGTCGCGCTGCCCAGCGGCTACACGCTCGTTCCGAGCGCATCCGGTCCGCAGGTTGCCCAGTTCGTGGCGCCTCCGGGCGGTCAGCATGCGCTGGCCGGCGTGGGTGTCGCGAACGCAGCCTACGGAAGCTGCTCGCCGTCTCCGCAGCTCGCGGCCTTCCTTGCCGCGCAGGGCTACTCGGAGTCCGATCCGGCTGTTCCGGGAAGCTCCCTGACGGGCGTGCCGGTCAACCTGAACGGCAACCAGCTGCAGCAGACGCCGGACATGACGATCAGCGTCGGCGCGCAGTACACCTTCAACATGGACGGTGGATACAGCCTCGTTCCGCGTGTCGACTACTACTGGCAGTCGCACATGTGGGGCCGCATCTTCCACACGCCGGCGGACCTCATCAAATCCTGGGACGTGATGAACGCCCAGCTGACGTTGAACTCGCCTGATAACGTCTGGTACGCGCAAGCCTTCGTGAAGAACGTGTTCGACAAGACCTATGTGACGGGTGAATACCTCACCAGCTCGTCGTCGGGTCTGTACACGAACGCCTTCCTTGGCGACCCGCGCACCTACGGCATCCGCCTCGGTATCCGCTACTAGGCGAACCGGGCATCGATCGGGAAAGAGCGCCGGGAAACCGGCGCTCTTTTTCTTTGTGC
>DATIVW010000158.1:0-2896 GCA_035465595.1 Rhizomicrobium sp.
AGAGATTCCGGCGTTTTCCCGTTTGCGCCGCGCCTTGCCCCTGCTACACCCCCTCCCTATCATTCGCCGCTTTTCGCCGCCACTTCAGCCGGGTTTTCCATGCTTCAAGAGATGCGCAAATACGCCAAGTCGTGGGTCTCCTCCATCTTCCTGGGGGCTTTGGCGCTGAGTTTCGGCGTGTGGGGCATCGCCGACATCTTCAAGGGCACGAGCGATACCAGCGTGGCGACTGTCGGAAACATTGTGATCCCGCAGGAGGAGTATCAGCGCAATTACTCCAACATGCTCAAGCAGCAGGTAGGGCCGGACGGGCGGCAGATGCAGTCGGACACCGCCCGCAAGCTGGGAATTCCCGCGCAGGTTCTGACCGCGACGATCAACCGCCAGGCGCTCGACAACGTCGCCAAGAAACTTGGCCTGACCACAAGCGACGGACCCGTTGTCGATGAAATCCGTTCCGTGCGCGGATTCAACGGCCCCCTGGGCAGCTTCGACCACAACACCTTCCTGCGCGTCATCAACGACCGTGGCTATACCGAACAGGGTTTCCTCGACGTTGTCCGCACCGACATGACCCGCACGCAATTGCTGTCTGCGGCGCGCGCCGGCTTCGCTCTGCCGGCAGGCTATGTCGCGGCGCTCTTCTCTTACCTGAACGAAGTACGCGCGGCGGACTATGTCATCCTGCCCGCGAACGCCGGCGGCGAAGTGCCCGCACCGACCGATGCGCAGCTGACCGCCTATGTCAAAAGCCATGCGGACAAGTTCAGCACGCCGGAATATCGCGAAGTCGACTATGCGGTGATCGGTCCGGACGACCTGACGGCGCAGACCCAGCCCACCGACGCTCAACTCAAGCAGCAATACGAGCTGCGCAAGGATGATCCGCGTTTCGGCTACAACGTCCCGGAAAAGCGCGATGTCGAACAAATCACCTTCGCCAATGAAGCCGACGCCAAGGCCGCGAAAGCCAAGATCGACGGCGGCGCGAAATTCGAGGACATGGCGAAAACGCTTGGCAAAACGGTCGACAATCTGGGCACCGTGACCAGGGAAGACCTGGCCACGCGCGGGCCCGCCGTGTTCTCGCTCGCCGACAACGGCGTCACCGATCCGCAGAAGAACCTTGCAGGCTGGGTGCTGCTGCACGTCACCAAGATCACGCCCGGGGTCAACAAGAGTTTCGAGGACGTGAAGGACGACATCCGCAAGGCCGTCACCTTGCAGCTTGCGCAGGCCAAGATGGCCGACATGGCAAACGCCTACACCGATGCCAACAGCGGCGGACTGAGCGTGATCGAAGCCGGCAAGAAGGTCGGCATGAAGACCGGCCACATCGCGGCGGTCGATGCGAAAGGCCTCGCGCCGGACGGCAGCAAGACACCGGCGGCCGACGATCCGGACTTCCTCAAGCAGATTTTCGCCTCTGAAGTCGGCGAGGAAGGCGATCCCTTCGCCGTGAAGAGCGGCAAGCTCTATGTGCTGAAGGTGGACGGGCAGATTCCGCCCAAGCTCAAGCCGCTGGACCAGGTTCGCGTCGAGGCCGCTGCCATGTGGACGGCCGAGCAGCGCCAGAAGATGCTCGTCGCCAAGGCGAACCAGCTCGTCGCCGAGGCCAACAAGACGGGAAGCCTCGACGCCGCGGCCGCGCTTGCGGGAACGCCGGTGCAGAAGACGGGCCGGCTCTATCGCCCGACGGGCATGGAACAGCAGGCGGGTGAATCGCTGTCGCCACTCGTCGTCGCCAAGCTGTTCGAGGTTGGCCCCGGCAAAGCCGTCGCCGGCCCCGCCCTCAATGGCGGGATCGTGGTGGCCCGCGTCACGGGCATCATCCACCGCAACCTGCCGACGCAGTCGCTGCAGTTCGCGCAGGGCGCGCAACAGATCAGCGCTCAATCGGCGCAGGATTTCGACGCGATGATGGCGCAGGCCGCGCGCGATCAGCAGGGCGTCAAGATCAACCAGGCGAATGCGGATCGCGTGACGGGCGCGGGCGAAGGCTCGTGAGCGACCGATGGCAATTGAACCGGACTTCACCGCGTTCGCGCGCAACTATGACGCCGGACGCCCGCAGGCGCTGCATGCGCGGCTGATCGCCGACCTCGAAACGCCGGTCAGCGCGTTCCTCAAGCTCGGCGAGGGCCGCGACAACGCCTTCCTGCTGGAGAGCGTGCAGGGCGGCGAGACGCGGGGACGCTATTCCATCATAGGGTTCAAGCCCGATCTGATCTGGCGCTGCCGCAATGGCAAGGCGGAGATCAACCGCAACGCGCGCGCCAATGCCGACGCGTTCGAGCCGGCAGAGCTTGCCGACAAGCCGCTGGAATCCCTGCGCAGGCTTCTGAAGGCGACGCAGATGGACCTGCATCCATCGCTGCCGCCGATGGCCGTGGGTCTGTTCGGCTATCTCGGCTACGACATGGTGCGGCTGATCGAGACCAGGCTCGGCGCGCCACCGCCCGATCCGCTGAACCTGCCCGACGCGATCATGCTGCGCCCGACGGTGGTCGCCATCTTCGACAATGTGCGCGACGAGATTGTTCTGGTGTCGCCGGTGTGGCCGGAAGCAGGCGTGGATGCGCGCGCCGCCTATGCGCGCGCCTCCGAACGGCTCAACGACGCCATCGGCGACATCGAGCGCCCTGCTCCATCGTCGCCGCAACCACCGGAGAATCTGCCGGCTGTCGCGCAGATCAATTCCAATACCACGCATGATGACTATCTGAAGACGGTGGAGCGCGCGAAGGAATACATCCGCGCCGGCGACGTGTTCCAGGTCGTGCCGAGCCAGCGGTTCCGCCGCGAGTTCAGGCTGCCGCCCTTCGCGCTCTATCGCGCGTTGCGCCGCCTGAACCCGTCGCCATTTCTTTATCACCTCGCCTTCCCCGGTTTTTCG
>DATIVW010000159.1:0-5956 GCA_035465595.1 Rhizomicrobium sp.
CCTTCGCGGCGGTGCGGGCGCGGACCTTGTCTTCTGTGACGTCGGCTACGACATCGGCACGCTGGTGCGCCAGCTCGCCGCCGAACGCATCTGCACCCCGGTCGTGGCGTGCGGCATCGGCACCGATGCGCGCCGCGCCGTCGACGCGATCCGCGCGGGCGCCAAGGAATACCTGCCCCTGCCGGCCGACGCGGAGATGATCGCGGCGATCCTGGCCGCCGTCGCCGACGAATCGCACCAGCTTATCCACGAAGACGAGGCCATGACCGCGGTCCTCGCGCTTGCCGACCAGGTCGCGGGCAGCGAAGCGTCCATCCTCATCACCGGCGAAAGCGGCACGGGTAAAGAAGTGATGGCGCGGTACATCCACCGCAAATCGGCGCGCGCCGACAAGCCGTTCATCTCCGTGAACTGCGCGGCGATCCCCGAGAACCTTCTTGAATCCGAATTGTTCGGCCATGAGAAAGGCGCCTTCACCGGCGCCGTGGCCCGCCGCGTCGGCAAGTTCGAGGAAGCCAACGGCGGCACGCTGCTCCTGGACGAAATCAGCGAAATGGATGCGCGCCTGCAGGCCAAGCTCCTGCGCGCCATCCAGGAGCGCGAGATCGACCGCGTCGGCGGCACCAAGCCGGTCAAGGTCGACATCCGCATCATCGCCACCTCCAACCGCGATCTCGCGGAAGCCGTGAAGCACGGCACCTTCCGCGAAGACCTGCTCTATCGCCTCAACGTCGTGAACCTGCGCCTGCCGGCGCTGCGCGAGCGCCCGAAGGATATTCTCGCCCTCGCCCGTCACTTCGCGCACAAATATGCGGAAGCCAACGGCGTTCCCTTCCGCCCCATCGCGAGCGCAACCGAGCGTCTCCTGATCTCGCACAGCTGGCGCGGCAATGTGCGCGAGCTGGAAAACACGATCCATCGCTCCGTGCTGCTGGCGCAGGGCAACGAGATCTCGCCCGAAGCGATACGCCTGCCCGACGGAACGCAGGTCGGCCCGCAGAACACCCTGCCCAATTCGGTGTCTGCTGCAGTTCAGGCCGCCAGCGTCGTCGCGACGCGCGGTCTCGTCGGCCGCACGGTTGCCGACGTGGAGCGCGACCTGATCCTCGACACGCTGGACCATTGCCTCGGCAACCGCACCCACGCAGCGAACATCCTGGGCATCTCGATCCGCACGCTGCGCAACAAGCTGCGGGAATATTCGCAGTCGGGCCTTGCGATCCCGAACCACGGCGAAGCCAGGGCGGCGGGCTGATAGTCACTCATGGCTAATGTCTCCACCGCAGCGACTGCACCGGGGTTCGGACTGAACCTCGCGACGGCGCAAGGCCTTTTGAAACGCAGCGACCTGATGCTCGCGGTGGGCATCATGGCGATTCTGATCGTTCTGATCCTGCCGCTGCCGAGCTGGCTGCTGGACGTGTGCCTCGCCTTCTCGCTGTCGCTGTCGATCCTGATCCTGATGACCTGCATCTTCATCAAGAAGCCGCTGGAATTCAGCTCCTTCCCCGCTGTGCTGCTCATCACCACGATGATGCGGCTGGCCTTCAATCTCGCCTCGACGCGTCTCATTCTCGGCAACGGCGCGACGGGTACCGAAGCTGCCGGCTACGTGATCCAGGCCTTCGGCCATCTGATCATGCAGGGCAACTTCGTGATCGGCATCATCGTGTTCGCGATCCTGGTGATCGTGAACTTCGTGGTCATCACGAAGGGTTCGGGCCGCATCGCCGAAGTGGCGGCGCGTTTCACGCTTGACGCCATGCCCGGCAAGCAGATGGCGGTGGATGCCGATCTTTCGGCCGGCCTCATCGATGAGGCCGAGGCCCGCCGCCGCCGCAAGGACCTGGAAGGCGAATCCAACTTCTTCGGCGCCATGGACGGCGCCAGCAAATTCGTCCGCGGCGATGCCATCGCGGGCCTTCTGATC
The DNA here is from genome assembly GCA_035465595.1 of Rhizomicrobium sp. GTDB lineage: Bacteria > Pseudomonadota > Alphaproteobacteria > Micropepsales > Micropepsaceae > Rhizomicrobium. The sequence continues at coordinate 1,931 of DATIVW010000159.1, forward strand.
GTCGCCATCAACGTGGTTGGCGGCATCATCATCGGCGTCGTGCAGAAGGGCATGAGCTTCACCGACGCGACCCAGACCTTCACGCTGCTGTCCGTCGGCGACGGTCTGGTCTCGCAGATGCCGGCGCTGATCGTCTCGACCGCGGCGGGCCTCATGGTGTCCAAGGCGGGCGTCGAAGGCGCGACCGACAAGGCGCTGATGAACCAGCTCTCCTTCTATCCGCAGGCGCTGGGCATGGCCGCGGTGGTCATGGGCATCGTCGGCGTGCTGCCTGGCATGCCGACCTTCGTCTTCACCCTGCTCTCGGCCGCCATCGGCGCGACCGCCTGGTACGCCTATCGCCGCAAGGACGAGGCGAAGGCCGAAGAGATCAAGCAGGAAGAGAAAGCGAAAGCCGAAGCCGCGCCGAAGGAAGAACCGATCGCGACAGCACTCGCGCTCGACCTGCTGCGCGTGGAACTGGGCTATGGCCTCCTGCCGCTCATCAACGACGTGCAGGGCCATCGCATCACCGACCAGATCAAGGCGCTGCGGCGTCAGCTTGCGACCGAGATGGGCTTCGTCATGCCGTCGGTGCGCATTCTCGACAACATGCAGCTTGGCGCGAACGAATATCGCATCAGCGTCAAGGAAGTGGATTCCGGACGGGGCGAACTTTTCCCCGGCTCGCTGCTTGTCATGGACCCCAAGGGCGCGCCGATCGACCTTCCAGGCACACACACGACCGAGCCGGCCTTCGGCCTGCCCGCCACATGGGTCTCGGCCAATCTGCGCGAGGAAGCCAGCTTCCGCGGCTTCACGGTCGTTGATCCGGGCACGGTGCTGACCACGCACCTGACCGAAGTGCTGAAGTCGCACATGAGCGAGCTTCTCTCCTACGCGGAAACGAAGAAGCTGCTCGACGAGCTTCCCGCCGAGCACAAGAAGCTGGTGGACGAACTCATGCCGTCGCAGATCAGCGTCACGGGCGTGCAGCGCGTCCTGCAGACGCTGCTGGGCGAGCGCGTGTCGATCCGCGACCTGCCGGCGATCCTGGAAGGCGTCGCCGAAGCAGCCGGCCACACAAAGAACCCGCTCTACATCACCGAACATGTGCGGGCCCGTCTTGCGCGCCAGCTTTGCCACGCGAACACCGCGCCGGGCGGATATCTGCCGCTCATCGCGCTCTCGCCCGCCTGGGAGCAGGCGTTCGCGGAGTCCATCATCGGCCAGGGCGAGGACAAGCAGCTTGCAATGGCACCGAGCCAGCTTCAGCAGTTCATCCAGGCGGTTCGCGCGCGCTTCGACGAGGTCGGCCAGACCGGCGACATTCCGGTTCTGCTGACGAGCCCGCATATTCGTCCGTTCGTGCGCTCCATCATCGAGCGCTTCCGCCCGCAGACCGTCGTCATGTCGCAGAACGAAATCCACGCAAGCGTGCGCCTGCGCACGCTGGGCCAGGTGTAAGCCATGCGCTTGCGCACCTTCCTCGCCAAAGACATGCGCGACGCACTGGGCCAGGTGCGCAGCGAGATGGGCGACGACGCCGTCATCATCGCCAGCGAAAAGACAAAGGGCGGCGGCATCATGGTGCGCGCCGCCGTGGAAGAAGTGGAAGCTGTCGAACGCGCGCTCACCCCGGATGAGCCCGTTACGGAGCTCGAGAAGGCCATAGAAGCGGCGCCCCCAAGTCTCGAAGACAATTTCCGCGGCGACCTGATGAAGCGCCTGCGCGGCGCACCGCAAGCGGCCCAGGCGCCCAAGGCGCCGTTCAGCCGCGCCGAACTCCTCACCGTGCTGCGCGGCCATCGCTTGCCCGACAATCTCGCGCATGATTTCGCCAAGACCGCCGAGAACAGCGGCCTGAAGGACATGACGCTGGCCCTCGCCTGCGCGCTCGACCGCCGAATGAAGACGCAGCCGATCGATATCTCGAAGACGGCGGCCTTGCTGCTGGTCGGTCCCAATGGAGCGGGCAAGACCGCCATCGCCGCCAAGATCGCAGCGCATGCGCGTCTTTCCCATCGCCACGTCCTGCTCATCGCCACGGACGTGGAAGGGGCCGGAGCGCTGGCCCGCCTCGAAGCCTTCGCCGGCCATCTCAAGATCAAGGTCGAGATCGCCGAAACCGCCGAAGCGCTGTCCAAGATCGTCACGCAATGCCGCGAGGATAACGCGCTCGCCATCATCGACACCGCCGGGTTCGACGCCCGCAATCCGAGAGCGCGAACCGCGTTTTCCGCGCTGGCCATGCTTGAAGGCGTGGAAGCCCTCGGCGTCGTGTCGGCTTGCGGCGACGCCGAAGAGACCGCCGAAATCGTTTCCGCGATCCAGATGCTCGGCGCACAGCGCCTCATCGTTACCCAGATGGACATGGCGCGCCGCTACGGCGCTCTCGCCGCCGCCGCGTGCAACGGACTGGGCTTGGCGCACGTCACCCGCTCGCCTTTCGTCGCGGGCGGCCTTGAAACCCTCACACCGCTTTCGCTTGCGCGCGCGCTCCTGGAGCGAGCGACACGCAACGCCGATCAGGGAAGTACGCAATGAACACGCCGCGCATAACGGCCATCGGCTCAGGCAAGGGTGGCACAGGCAAAACACTCATCGCGGTCTCGCTCGCCCACGCGCTCGCGCATGAAGGCGAGCGGGTGCTGCTGTGCGACGCCGATCTTGGCCTCTCGAACGCCGCGGTGCATCTGGGCCTGGACGACGGCGGCAATCTGCCTTGCGTCATGCGCGGCGAGTGCACGGTGGCCGACGCCATCGTTCCGGTGATTGGCGGCGCGGGAAAGCGCGGCGGTTTCGATCTGCTGTCCGCGCCCGCTGGCTCCGGTGCGTTCGCCAATGCCGGCAAGGACGATGCACGCCGTCTCCTGATCGCGCTCAGCGCCGCAGACAACTATGACCGCATCCTGCTCGACCTCGGCGCAGGCGTCGACGACACCACGATGCTGTTCGCTGCGGCAGCCGACGAAACCGTGCTCGTGATGACGCCCGATCCCTCGGCGCTCACCGACGCTTACGCCTTCACAAAATTGTTGCAACGGGCGGACAATTCCCACCTGCCGCTGGTGCTGGTGAACGTCGCGCTCAACGAGACCGAGGCGCAGAAGAGTTTCCAGGCGCTCGCCGCGACGGCCCGCGCCTTCCTGAAATGCGAGCTGGACTATCTTGGCGGCATTCCGCGCGATCCCAAGGCGAGCGAAGCGGTGCGCCGCCAATGTCACCTGCTGACGCTGTTTCCCCAGGCAGCCGCCTCGCGCGCGATCGAAGCGGTCGCCCGCACGCTGCACGAGCGGAACCCGGAAAAGCCCGCGCCCATGCTTCGCGCGAGCATACGTTAACCACACTTCTCCAGAATTTCCCGGCACCGGCAGCTACCGCCGGTTGCACACGTTAAGTTCCCGTTTCGCGCGCCTTCATGTATCATCCTGGGACAGAGGTGGATCGACGCCTTGGGCAAAGGCGCGCGCTTCCGTGTGTTTTGGGAGTTCAAGGGGGACCCATGTTCGCGGTTACAGACGTCTGGAATACGATTCAAAGCATCGTGCATTCGGCCGACACCATTCAGCTTGTCCTGATGGCCGTCGTCGCCCTCGGAGCGGGCTTCATGATGATGGAAGTGAGCGCGGTCGTGACGACCACGCTCGTCGCCCTCATCGCCTACGCGGTGCTTACCTTCATCCGCGCCGTCGCGCTGCAGCATGCCGATGCCGGCGCGCTCCTGACCGCGGACTGGAAAGCCTTCGAGACGATGCAGGCGCTGGTGCTGCTGTCCTACGCCATCATGTTCGGCGTGGTGATCGCCATTGTCAGCACCGTGCGCGGCCTTGTCCTGGGCTGAAGCGATCACAGCCGTTTTGAGCCTTCCGGTTGAAGGAGATGTGCGGAACCACTAGGTTCCGCACATGGCCATGTGGATTGTCCTCGCCCTCGTCGTGCTGGCCGCCCTGTGGGCGGTCTCCGTGTTCAATGGCCTGGTCCGGCGCAAGAATGTCGTTCAGGAAGCGTGGAGCGGGATCGATGTGCAGCTCAAGCGCCGCGCCG
>DATIVW010000160.1:0-6209 GCA_035465595.1 Rhizomicrobium sp.
CTGATCGGCATCATCATTGCCTCGCTCGTGGGCTTCTTCTGGCACTCCGCGATGCTGCAGTGGGTCATCTCGGTGGCCGGCGTGCTGATCTTCACGGGCCTCACCGCCTATGACACGCAGTCGATCAAGGACAGCTATGTCGTGGGCGACGACGGCTCGGTGATGGGCCGCAAGGCGATCTTTGGTGCGCTGCGGCTGTACCTGGACTTCATCAACCTCTTCCTGATGCTGCTGCGCCTGATGGGCAACCGCCGTTAAGGAATGGACTGATTGCGAAAGCCCCGGTGGAAACGCCGGGGCTTTTTGTTTATGGGGAGCGCATGGAAGAGAAGCCCTCTGTCATTCCCGTCGAACTCGTCTCGCACCGCGCGGAATGGGCGCAGATGGCGGCCGCGGAGACCGCGCGCCTGAAGGCGGCACTGGGCGACAATCTCATCACGGTGCATCACGTCGGCTCCACGTCCATTCCGAACATCATGGCCAAGCCGATCGTCGACCTGATGCCCTATGTCCGCGATCTCTCGGCGCTCGACGGGAAGGAAGATGCCGTCCGCGCGCTCGGCTACAAGTGGCACGGCGAGTTCGGCCTCGAAGGCCGCCGCTTCTGCACATGGGCCGACCCGAAGACAGGCAAGCGCCTGTTCCAGCAGCACTTCTTCCGCCCGAGCAACGAGAGCGCCATCCGCATGCTCGCGTTCCGCGATTACCTGCGCGCGCACCCATTCGTCGCCAAGGCCTATGAGATGGAGAAGCTGCGCGCCGCCGCCGTGCAGCCGCACGACACCACAGCCTACAACGCCGAGAAGAACGACTGGATCAAGCGCACTGAGAAGGACGCGATGGCGTGGAAAGCGAATAGCGAGTAGAGGATCTATTCGCTACTCGCCATTCGCTATTCGCTTGCCAGAGCTTTTAGGAGCTTTCGCGCCAGAGCGCCCAAAACGTTTTCCAGTTCGTGGCCGCGCTTGAGGATGCGCCCGCCGGCGTCGATTACCGCATACATGCCCTGCTTGTTGCGCAGCATCGGACGTTTCTCCACGCGATAGAGCGGCATCTCGGCGGTGCGGCGGAAGATGGAGAACACCGCCGCTTCGTCGCCGAAATCCAGCGCGTAGTCGCGCCATTCGCCGGCGGCGACCATGCGTCCGTAGATGTTCAGAATCTGGTTCAACTCGCGCCGGTCGTAGCGCACCTGCGCCGCGGTGAAGCCGCCGCTCCGATGTCCCGTCCGCGCGGCTGAGCGTTGTTCCGCGCGGAGGAACGCTATGGGTTCCTCTGCCATTGGGCGAAGTGTGATCCCGCCCTTGCGCGAGCGCAAGCGCCGCGTCGTTCGCGCGGCGGGCGAAAATGAGGCTATCCTCCGCCAGACAACAGGCTGGGAGAGCGCCATGAAAGTCGAAGGTGGATGTTATTGCGGGGCCTTACGCTACGTTGCGGAGGGCGAACCGGCCATGAAGGCGCAATGCCATTGCCGCGAATGCCAGTACATCACGGGCGGATCGCCCAATGTCTTCATGGCGATGCCGCAGGACGGATTCAAATATACCAAGGGCACGCCGAAGCAGTTCAAGCGCAAGGATCTGGAGCGGGCCGTGACGCGGGAATTCTGCGGCGAATGCGGCACGCATGTGGTCACGCGCGCGCCGGGATTCCCGATGGTCATCATCAAGGTCGGCTCGCTTGACGATCCCAAGCTGTTCGGCACGCCGCAGATGGCGATCTACACGATCGACAAGCAGGCGTTCCACCAGATCCCCGAAGGCATCAAGACGTTCGAGCGCCTGCCCGGCTAGCGTTTCCGCGCCAGCATCACGCCGTCGCCGATGGTGGCGAGTGCAACGTCGACGCGCTCGTCCGCATGGATCTTCCTGTTGAGCGCGCGGATCGCCACCGTGTTGGCGTCGTTGTTGGATGGATCCGCGACCGCGCCGCTCCACAGCATGTTGTCCAGCGCGATCAGGCCGCCCTGGCGCAGAAGCTTCAGCGCGCGCTCGTAATAGGCGTCGTAGTTCGGCTTGTCGGCGTCGATGAAGACGAAGTCGAACGGGCCTTCCTTGGCCGCGATCATCCGGTCCATTTCGTCCACGGCGGGGCCGAGACGCAGATCGATCTTTCCGTCGACACCCGCCTCTTTCCAGTATTTGCGGGCGCGGCTGGTGAACTCCTCGCTCACGTCCAGGCACACCGCCTTGCCGTTCGCGGGGAGCGCCTGCGCAACGGAGAGCGCGCTGTAACCGGTGAAGGTTCCGACCTCCAGGTACCGCGTCGTGCCGGTCAGTTTCGCCAGCAGCGCCATGAACGCGCCCTGGTCGGCACCGATCTGCATCATCGCCATCGGCATCTGTGCGGTTTCCTCGCGGCAGCGAATCTGCGCCGGCGTTTCGCGCGTGCCGTTCGCATCCACATAGACTTCCAGTTGATCGCTTCCGCGGATCATGCGGCCCATGGTTGTCCTCCCAAATTTGTCACAGCGGAATAATCAAAATATCATCATTATGCAAGTCATTCTATGATGGGGCCGCGAAATGGCCATTTTTGAGTCCTGTTCGCGCCCCGATCCACCGGCACAAACGCCCCGTCGGCTGGCCGCGTTTCGTGGTGACCCGGAAGACATCTGCCCCCCAGCCCCTACCGGGCTGCCCTGGTCAGCCGACATTTCATTCTCCCCAGCTTCGCGCCAACCTCTCCCGAAAGCCATCGGGAGGACATCATGCGTTTGAAGGATCGTGCGGCCATCGTCACCGGCGCCGCTTCGGGGATCGGAAAAGCCACCGCCCAACTGTTTGCCGAGGAAGGCGCGAAGGTACTCGCCGTCGACCTGCCGGACAGGGGCCTGGCCTCCGGACACGCCAACGTCGCGACATTCGAGAAAAGCGTCGGCGATTCCGACGCTGCGGACGCCATCGTGGGCGAAGCGGTGAAGCGCTTCGGCAGGCTCGACATCGTGATGAACAATGCCGGCATTTCCTCCAGCACGCGCATCGAGGAACTCACCGAGGACATCTGGCAGCGCACGCTGAACGTGAATCTCTCCGCGCAGATGCGCATCTGCCAGAAAGCATTGCCGTATCTGAAAGCCTCACCCGCCGGGCGCATCATCAATGTCGCGTCCGTCATGGCGGAGGGCACCGATTACGGCCTCGCCGCCTATTGCGCCTCGAAAGCCGGCGTCGCCGGACTCACGCGCACGCTGGCGCTCGAGCTGGGCAAGTTCGGCATCACCGCGAATTTCCTGGAGCCCGGCGCGATCAGGACCGGCATGACCAGCGGCTTGTGGGACGCGCGGCCGGATGTGGCGGAGATCTGGGCGAAGAAAGCCGCATTGCGGCGGCTTGGCCAGCCCATCGACCTTGCGCGCGGGGCGCTGTTTCTCGCCAGCGACGACGGCGGCTTCGTCACCGGGCACGGCCTCGTCGTGGACGGCGGATTGATGCTGCGGGTCTAGCGGCGCCCCATCTTCTTCAGGTTGGCGGACATCTGCCCGAACAATCCGCCAACCGCGCCGGTGACAACGCAGATCGTCGTGAACAGGGGAACGATGTGCACAGGCGCGTCATGCATCGCCACCGACACGCCGACGCCAATGAGCGCTGCGCCGCCGCCGATGATCGCCGCCATGGTGGCGCTGGTGAAGTAACCCTTGCCGGTGTCCATGCCGTAGAGATAGCCGGCCACGGCGGAAATCGTCATGCCACCCAGAAGAAAACCTTGCCGTTCGATGAGCGCGCTGAAATGCGCCCCAACCATCAACACGACCTGAAGAACGGTGCCGACGACGGCGGCGCGAATGAATACGCGGATATCGATCACGCAATGCTCCGGCTGAATGAAATTCATTCTCCCTGCTTTGCCGCGCCGATCAAACTGCCCGGCGGCGCATCAAGCGATTTTGTTCGGTTTTCGCGGGGCATTGCTCCCGGAACCAGCCCATGACCGACGTTTAAGGAACTTGGCCTTGCGGCTTTCGCCCGATTCCCGTTAAGCCCTTGGGCGGGGGTATTTCTTCGTTTTGCGAGCGATGATCGAGATCGAGGGCCTGACAAAGAATTTCGGTGCCGTTGCCGCCGTGGCCGGGATCGACCTGAAGGTCGGCAAGGGCGAAGTGCTGGGATTCCTCGGACCGAACGGCGCGGGCAAATCGACCACGATGAAGATGGTCACCGGCTTCCTCACGCCGACTGCCGGCCGCGTGCGCATCTGCGGCCACGACATCGAGACCGACACGATCGCCGCGCAACGCGCCATCGGCTACCTGCCGGAGGGCGCGCCCGCCTATGGCGACATGACCCCGCGCCAGTTCCTGGCCTTCATCGCGCGCGTGCGCGGCTTCGAAGGCGCAAGCATCAAGGATCGCGTGGACGCGGCGGTGGCGAAGACCGATCTTGATCCGGTTCTCGACCAGCCCATCGAAACGCTGTCCAAGGGTTTCAAGCGCCGCGTCGGCCTGGCGCAGGCGATCCTGCACGATCCGCCGGTGCTCATCATGGACGAGCCGACCGACGGCCTCGATCCCAACCAGAAACATTCGGTGCGCGAGCTCATCCGGATGATGGCGAAAGAGAAGGCCATCGTCGTCTCCACGCACCTGCTGGAAGAAGTGGAAGCGATCTGCACGCGGGCGGTGATCATCGACCGCGGCCGCGTGGTGGCGGACGGCACGCCGGTGCAATTGCTCGCGCGCTCGCGCCACCACAATGCCGTCACGCTCAACATCCCGGCGAAGGATGCGGCCGGCATCACCGCCAAGCTGCGCACCATTCCCGCCATTGCGACAGTCGAGCAGGCGGCGGCGGACGGAGACCTTGTTCAGCTGACCGCCTTCCCGAAAGGCGGCGCACTTCTGATCGAAGAGGTCGGCCGCATGGCGGCGGATGACGAATGGGACGTGAAGGAGCTGTACGCCGAGCCCGGCCGTCTCGATGAAGTCTTCCGCGCCATCACAACGCATGACGCGGCGCGGGCGCGCCAGGGGCGCGCATGAGCCAGGTGCGGACGATCTTCCGCCGCGAATTCGCGACCTATTTCGCGACGCCGCTGGCCTATGTCTTCATCGTGATCTTCCTGTTCGCGATGGGCGCCTTCACCTTCTACATCGGCAATTTCTATTCCAACGGCGTGGCCGATCTCACCGTCTTCTTCGGCTATCACCCCTGGCTCTATCTCTTCCTCGTGCCGGCCATCGCGATGCGGCTGTGGGCGGAAGAGCGCCGCACCGGCACGATGGAGTTGCTGCTCACCCTGCCCGTGCCTCTATGGGCGACGGTCGTCGGCAAATTCCTCGCGGCGTGGGCGTTCACGGGCGTTGCGCTCGCCCTTACCTTTCCGATCTGGCTGACCGTGAACTATCTCGGCGCGCCGGACAACGGCGTGATCCTCGCCAGCTACATCGGCAGTTTCCTGATGGCGGGCGGCTATCTTGCCATCGGCGCAGCGATCAGCGCGACGACGAGCAACCAGGTCATCGCCTTCGTGGTCAGCGTGGTGGTGTGCTTCCTGTTCACGGTGTCCGGCGCGCCACTCGTCCTGGACTTCTTCCAGGGCTGGGCGCCGCTGGTGCTGCTCAACACCGTCGCCTCGTTCAGCTTCCTCACGCATTTCTCCGCGATCACGGCCGGCGTGATCGATCTTCGCGACGTCATCTATTTCTTCTCGCTGATCGCGCTGTTCCTGCTGGTGAACATCGTCGTCATCGACCTGAAGCGGACGGGCTGAGATGAAGCCGATCTCGCGACGCGTCTACGCCATCGCCGCCATCCTCCTGGCCGCCGTCATCTTCGTCGCCATCAACATCGCGGCCAACACAGGCCTTACCTCGGCCAAGCTCGATCTCACACAGAACGGCCAGTTCACGCTGTCCGACGGCACGAGGCACATCATCGCCGGGCTGCAGGAGCCGGTGACGCTACGCTTCTTCTATTCCAAGAAGGTTGCCGCCGATTACGCGCAGATTGATGCCTATGCCCATCGCGTGCGCGACCTGCTCGAGGAATATGCCGCGCGCAGCAACGGCAAGATCATCCTGCAGGAAGTCGATCCCGAGCCGTTTACGCCGGCAGAAGACGAAGCCACCGCCAACGGCCTCACCGGCGCGTCGACCGACAGCGGCGTCGCGGTCTATTTCGGGCTCGTCGCCACCAATACCGTCGGCGACAAGGAAGCGGTGCCGTTCTTCGCCGCCGAGCGCGAGCCCTACCTGGAATACGACCTGT
>DATIVW010000161.1:0-2947 GCA_035465595.1 Rhizomicrobium sp.
ATAGGGCGCGTTGGGAAATTTCATGCCTTGCGTGGTGACGGACGGCACGTTCTTCAACACTACCGAGCGGCCGCCGATGAGATTCGCGGAGCCGGGAAGGATTTCCAGCGACGTCACGCCGCCCGCCAGCGCGCGGGTGAAGCCCGGGTCCTGCGGCCAGACGGAATTCTCGCTGCGCACTTCGGGCGTCGTGGGCTTGGTGGCCTCGTTTCCATCCTGAGTCGCTTCGTTGGACGGCGAGGGATAGACGCCGAGATGCGAATGGATGTCGATGATGCCGGGCGTGACGAACTTGCCCTTGCCGTCGATCACCACGGCGCCTGCGGGCGCGACAAGGTTCCTGCCGACGGCGACGATCTTGCCGTTCTGCATCAGCACGTCGCCGCCGTCGATCTCCTGATCGGTGGCGGTGAGCACCGTCGCGTTGCGGATGAGCGTGGGCCTGGAGGGGAGCGGCTTGTAGGTGGAGGGAAACTGATCGTTCGGGAATTGATCGGCGATGGGCTTGCCGTCATCGCCGCCGGATTTGTGCAGCGCCGGTATCAGGGCCCAGGCGAGCACCAGCGCCACGATCACGATGGCGGCTGCGCCCCACGTGGGCAATCCGTCTTTTCCCATGAAGTCCCCCTGCAAGCGGTGGCGCAGACTTGCGCGGTTGGCCCGCGCGCGCAACCGGGTTGGGGGCGATTTAATCCTCGCCGAACTTTGCTTCCACAAGCGCGAGGATGGCGGTCATCGCTTCGGCGGCATCGGGGCCTTCGGCAACGATTTCAATCTGCGTGCCGAGCGGGGCGCCCAGCATCATCAGCCCCATGATCGAGCGCGCCTCGACGGTCTGGCCGTCCTTGCTCACGGTGATGTGAGATTGAAACCGCGCCGCGGCTTCCACCATCTTCGCGGAGGCGCGCGCGTGCAGGCCCTTCTTGTTCACGATCGTGGCGACCGCGCGCCGCCGCGAAGGTTCACCCATCCGTCAGGCTCCGCCCGCGAGATCGGCGGAGCCGGCACGCATGTATTTGCGGCCCGCCTCGATCGCTTCCTTCACGGCCTGTTCCAGCGGAACGCGGCCGCGAATGTCCACGAGCTTGATGAGGCTGGGCAGGTTCGCGCCGGCGAGAACTTCGATCTTGCCGCGCTCCAGCAGCGTGAGCGCGAGATTGCACGGCGTGCCGCCGTACATGTCGGTGGCGATCACCACGCCGCTGCCCATGTCGACGGCCTTGGCGGCGGCGGCGATTTCGCGCTGGCGCCGTTCGATATCGTCTTCAGGGCCGATACAGACGGCGCGCAGGTGAGTCTGCGGACCCACCATGTGCTCCATCGCGGAAATGATTTCCTGCGCGAGGCGACCATGCGTAACGAGAACGATTCCAATCATGATGTAAACCAGACCCCATCGCGGCGCGAACGATAGCAATTCGCGCTGGCGATGAAAGCGTATTTAAGGGTTGCGATGCTCACGGAAAAGTGCCTTGGAAAATGCCGCAGCGGCCAGCGCGATCTTCGCGGGCGTGGAAGCCTCGAATGGCGCCAGCCAGATCAGCGGTGGCCGTTCATCTTCATGAACGTCGAGCTCCGGCGGCGCGGCGTAACGCTCCGGGTCCGGCATGCGCGGCACATAGCCTTCCTCCATCATCTCGACGGCGAGACGGACGCGCGCTTCGGCTGCAAAGGGCAGGGCGACGATGCCAAGTCCGCGCACTTCCATGAGTCCGGCGAGGGATTTCGGCGCGCGCGCGAAGAGCGCGCCGTCACGCACAAGGAGTTCCGTGCGATCGTCCGCGACCAGCGTGGCACCGCGCTCGATTAGCCGCAGCGCCAGGTCGGACTTTCCCTTGCCGCTCTCGCCCAGTAGCAGCACGCCGGCATCTTCGGGCGCACCAAATGCCTTGCCGGCATCGCCGAGCAGGACGCAGGACGCATGGATGTTGACCATGGCCACCTATGTGGTCCTTGCGAGCGGCAATTCAACCGTGAAGCGGGCGCCGTGCGGCTCGCGGTTTTCCGCCCAGATCCGGCCCCCCGCGCCTTCCACGATCTGGCGCGCAATGGAGAGGCCGAGGCCGGAATTCTTGCCGAAGCCGTGTTCTGCGGGACGCTCGGTGTAGAAGCGGTCGAACACCGATTCCAGATTGTCGGGCGGAATGTCGGGGCCTTCGTCGGCCACGCTTACCAGCGCGCGGCTTCCCTCTGCGCGCGCCGCAATGCTAACGGCGGCGTTGTCGGGGCTGAACGAAATCGCGTTGTCGATGAGATTGCGGAATATCTGGCCCAGCCTCTCGTCGCGGCCGATGATGGTGGCGCCGTCGGGAAGCGTGGACGACAGCGTGAGCGTAACGCCGCGCGGAATAGAGAACTCATACACCTCGACGATGGTTTTCAGCAGGTGTCCGATATCCACAGGGCCCGGCGCTTCGCGGCCCATTTCCGCATCCAGCCGCGAGGCGTCGGATATGTCGCTGATGAGCCGGTCGATGCGGCGCACGTCGTTGCGCACCACCTCCATAAGTTTTTCGCGCGATGCCTCGTCCTTCGTGCGGCCGAACATCTCGATGGCGCTCTTGAGAGAAGTGAGCGGATTCTTGAGCTCGTGCGCGACGTCGGCGGCGAAGCTCTCGATGGCGTCGATGCGGTCGTAAAGGGCCTGCGTCATTGCCGACAGGCTTTCGGACAGATCGCCGATCTCGTCATGACGCTCGTGGAAGCGCGGGATGGTGTCGCGTCCCGCCCAGCCGCCGCGCACGCGGTCGGCGGCTGCGGCGAGGCGGCGGATCGGTTCTGCGATGAAGCCGGCGAGATAGAGCGAGGACAGCAGCATCACGATCAGCGCCACGGCGAACACCTCGATCAGCGTCAGCCGTTCCTCGCGCACGATGTCGTCGATGTCGCCGCCTTCCGTGGACACCATCAGCACGCCATAGATCGCCTTGAAGCGCTGGATGGGCGC
>DATIVW010000162.1:0-3788 GCA_035465595.1 Rhizomicrobium sp.
TGGCGCTTGGCGATCTCGACCTTCTCATCCTCGGTGTAGCCGGGGATGCGGATGATCTCCATGCGGTCCATCAGCGGGCCGGGCATGTTGAGCGTGTTGGCCGTGGTGATGAACATCACGTCCGACAGGTCGAAATCCACCTCCAGGTAGTGATCATTGAAGGTGTGGTTCTGCTCGGGGTCGAGCACTTCGAGCAACGCGCTCGAAGGATCGCCGCGCCAGTCGGCACCCAGCTTGTCGATCTCGTCCAGGAGGAAGAGCGGGTTGGCGCTCTTCACCTTCTTCAGCGACTGGATGACCTTGCCGGGCATCGAGCCGATATAGGTGCGCCGGTGACCGCGGATCTCCGCTTCATCGCGCACGCCGCCGAGCGACATGCGGACATATTCGCGGCCCGTGGCCTTGGCGATGGACTTGGCCAGCGAGGTCTTGCCGACGCCCGGAGGCCCGACGAGGCACAGGATCGGTCCCTTGATCTTCCCGGCGCGCTGCTGCACGGCGAGATATTCCAGGATGCGTTCCTTGACCTTGTCGAGGCCGAAATGGTCCTCGTGCAGGATGTCTTCGGCGAGCTTGATGTCCTTCTTGACCTTGGACTTCTTGCCCCAGGGCAGCGACAGCAGCCAGTCGAGATAGTTGCGCACGACGGTGGCTTCCGCCGACATCGGCGACATCGAGCGCAGCTTCTTCACCTCGGCGGCGGCCTTCTCGCGCGCTTCCTTGGAGAGCTTGGTCTTGCGGATGCGCTCTTCCAGCTCGTTCATCTCGTCGCGGCCTTCGTCGCCTTCGCCGAGTTCCTTCTGGATCGCCTTGAGCTGCTCGTTGAGATAGTACTCGCGCTGCGTCTTCTCCATCTGGCGCTTCACGCGGCTGCGGATCTTGCGCTCGACCTGGAGCACGCCGATCTCGCCTTCGATCAGCGAAAGGACCTTCTCGAGGCGCGCGGTGGTGTCCAGCGTCTCGAGCAGGCCCTGGCGGTCGGAGATCTTCACCGACAGATGCGCCGCGACCGTGTCGGCGAGCTTCGCCGGATCCTCGATCTGCGCGACGGAGGCCAGCGTCTCGGCCGGCACTTTCTTGTTGAGCTTGATGTACTGCTCGAAGTTGGTCTTCACCGTGCGGATGAGCGCCTCGGTTTCCTTGCCCTCGCCGGGAAGGTCGCCGATCTTCTCGATATGCGCCTGGAAGAAGTCGCTGCGGGCGACGAATTCGGTCACGCGCGCACGGCTCTTGCCTTCGACGAGAACGCGGACGGTCTGGTCGGGCAGCTTTAGGAGCTGCAGCACGGTCGCCATCGTGCCGATGGTGTGCAGACCGTCCGTGGACGGATCGTCCTCGGCAGCGGTCTTCTGGGTCAGCAGCAGGATCTGTTTTTCATCGTTCATCACCTCTTCGAGCGCGCGCACGGACTTCTCGCGGCCGACGAAGAGCGGAACGATCATGTGGGGGAACACGACGATATCGCGCAAAGGCAGAACCGGCGCCAACTGGCCGCCCGTAACCTTGGGCGCACTCACGACCTCTTGGTCTGACATCTCTTTCTCCTGCCCGGGAGAGTTCGATTCTCTTCGGGATGCTGAAGCTAGCGTAACCCAAATGGGCTTACGGAAGCGGTTAAAAGTCGCCCTGATGGGCCGACTGTTTGATTAAAAATGGGATTGCGGAACTCACGTTTCAAGAAGGAAACGCGAACGCGCCGGGAGCGTTGCCACCGGCGCGTCGACAAACCTGAATCTGTGTCAGGAAGCGTTCAGCTCGCGCTTTTTTGCGCAGGTTCCGCCTTGTCCGAGTAGGTGTAGAGCGGACGCGCCTTGCCTTCCACTACGTCACCCGTGACGACGACTTCCTGCACGCCGTTCAGCGTGGGCAGCTCGAACATGGTTTCCAGGAGGAAACTCTCCATGATCGAACGCAGGCCGCGCGCGCCGGTGCGCCGCGCAATCGCCTTGCGGGCGATCGCGTGCAGCGCTTCGTCCTGGAAGCGCAGCTTGACGCCTTCCATCTCGAACATGCGCTGATACTGCTTCGCGAGCGCATTCTTCGGACGGGTGAGGATTTCGATCAAAGCCGGCTCGGTGAGATCGCCCAGAGTCGCCAGGATCGGCAGTCGGCCGATGAATTCCGGGATCAGGCCGAACTTCAAGAGATCTTCCGGTTCCACTTCGCGCAGGATCTCGCCCGTGCCGCGCTCGTCCGGGCCGCGCACGGTGGCGCCGAAGCCCATCGAGGTGCCGCTGGTGCGGGCCGAGATGATCTTGTCGAGACCCGCGAACGCGCCGCCCACGATGAAGAGGATGTTGGTGGTGTCGACCTGCAGGAATTCCTGCTGCGGATGCTTGCGGCCACCCTGCGGCGGAACCGAAGCGACCGTGCCTTCCATGATCTTGAGCAGCGCCTGCTGCACGCCTTCGCCCGACACGTCGCGCGTGATCGACGGGTTGTCGGACTTGCGGCTGATCTTGTCGACTTCGTCGATATAGACGATGCCGCGCTGCGCGCGCTCGACGTTGTAGTCCGCGGCCTGCAGCAGCTTGAGGATGATGTTCTCCACATCCTCGCCGACGTAGCCGGCTTCGGTCAGCGTCGTGGCGTCGGCCATGGTGAAAGGCACGTCGAGGATGCGCGCCAGGGTCTGCGCGAGCAGCGTCTTGCCGCAGCCCGTGGGGCCGATCAGCATGATGTTCGACTTCGCCAGCTCGACGTCGCCGTTCTTGCCGGACGAATTGATGCGCTTGTAGTGGTTGTGGACCGCGACGCTCAGGACCTTCTTGGCATGGCTCTGGCCGACCACGTAATCATCCAGGACCTTGAAGATTTCCTGCGGGGACGGAACGCCGTCACGCGACTTCAGGAACGAGGTCTTGTTCTCCTCGCGGATGATCTCCATGCACAGCTCGACGCATTCATCGCAGATGAACACCGTCGGGCCCGCGATGAGCTTGCGGACCTCGTGCTGGCTCTTGCCGCAGAAGGAACAGTAGAGGGTATTTTTCGACTCGCCGCCGCCAGCCTTACTCATTGACGCTCCTGGGCGAATTCGCCCCTAAAGACAGCTTTTGATCCTGCCGGATCAACGCCTTGCACGACCCACGCCAACCCAAATCGGATCACCCCCGATTCATTCGACCACGTTAGCGCCAAGCGGATCAAGAAAGTTTTAAATCGGTCAAAACCCCAGCGAATCAAAGGGGATGACCGGTTCAACCACCGGTTCCCTCGCCCGTTTCGGGACGCTTTTCCAGGATTTTGTCGATCAGACCGAAGGCCTTGGCCTCTTCGGCGGTCAGATAGGTATCCCGATCCAGCATCTTTTCAACCGCCTCAACGGTTTGCCCCGTGTGCTTGGAATAGATCTCGTTCAGCCGGCGCTTCAGCTTGACGATCTCCTGGGCATGGCGGGCAATGTCCGCCGCCTGGCCGTAATAGGAGGCGCTGGGCTGATGGACCAGCACGCGGGAGTTGGGCAGGCAGTAGCGCTCGCCCGGATTGCCGGCACAGAGCAGCAGCGACGCCGCCGACGAGGCCTGGCCGACGCAGAGCGTCTGAATCTTCGGGCGGATGTACTGCATCGTGTCGTAGATGCCGAGGCCCGCCGTGACGTAGCCGCCCGGCGAGTTGATGTACATCGAGATCTCTTTCTTGGGGTTCTCCGCCTCAAGAAAGAGGAGCTGCGCCGTGATCAGGCTGGCGCCGTAATCCTCCACCGGCCCGGTGATGAAGATGATGCGTTCCTTCAAAAGGCGCGAATAGATGTCGTAGGCGCGCTCGCCACGCGAGGTTTGTTCGAC
>DATIVW010000163.1:0-7010 GCA_035465595.1 Rhizomicrobium sp.
TTCCTGCGCTGGTTCCACAGCCCGGCAGAATCCATGATGGTGGCGACGCCGTCGCTGCTCCAGGAAATGGAGGGCCACGGTTTCCGCAACCTCAAGATCTGGTCGCGCGGCGTGGATGTCGATCAGTTCCGGCCCATCGCGGATGCAACGCTGCCGTTCGACGGGCCGATCTGGCTCTATGTTGGCCGCGTTGCGGTTGAGAAGAACCTGGAAGCGTTCCTTGCCCTCGATCTTCCCGGCACCAAGGTGATCGTGGGCGACGGACCGGCACTAGCCTCGCTGCGCAAGAAATATCCGGACGCGAAATTCTTGGGGCCGAAGACCGGTGAAGAGCTTGTACGCATCTATGCGGCGAGCGACGTCTTCGTCTTTCCCAGCAAGACCGACACCTTTGGCCTGGTGCTTCTCGAGGCGCTGGCCTGCGGCGTTCCGGTCGCGGCCTATCCGGTGCAGGGCCCTCTCGACGTCATCGGCGAGGCAAGCTGCGGCGCGCTGGACGAGGATCTGCGCGCCGCCTGCATGCGGGCGCTGAAGATATCGCGCGAGGATGCGCGTGCGTTCGCGCTCACGCGATCCTGGCGAAGCTGCACCGTGCAGTTTCTTGCGAACCTGCCCTAACCGTCTTTTCCGATCGTGACGATCACCGAGCCGTTGTTGCGCCGCGCCTTCACATAGTTGAATGCGGGCTTCATGTCGGCGAGTGCGAATTGTGCGGCAATGCGCGGAGAGATCGCGCCGTCGCTTGCCCAGGCGACGACATCGCGCAGCGCCCTTTGCGCCAGTTGCGGATTTGCCTGCACGGCGAGCGGGGTGTTGGCGGAAATCAGTTCCGCATCGCGCGCGTAAAGGGCGGACATGTTGATGCGCGGCACGCGCCCGCCTGCGAACCCGGACGAGATCACGCGCGCGCCATCGGCAAGCGTCAGCAGCGCCATCTCGAAGGCGTCGCCGCCGACCGGATCGAAAACGACATTCACGCCGGCATTGCCCGTCAATGCCGACACCGACTCCGACAGCGGCCGCAATGCGCTGTCGACCACCGCGTCCGCGCCGCGTTCGCTCGCCTCGCTGCCGCGAGTCTCGCCGCTCGCAACCGCGATCACGCGCGCGCCGAGCTTCTTGGCGATTTCAACCGCCGCCAACCCGGCATGGCCGCCCGCGCCAAGCACCAGCACGGATTCACCCGCGACCAGCCGCGCCCGCTCACGCAGCGCCAGCAGCGCGCCCGCATAGGCGACAGGCAGGCTGGCCGCGAGCGCAAAACCGATACTGTCGGGTATCCGCGTGCAAAGAGATGCCTTGGCGACGGCGCCTTCCGCCATGCCGCCCCAATCCACAAACCCCGCCACGCGATCGCCGCCGGCCAATCCTTCGACCCCGGGCCCGACAGCCGCCACGAGCCCAGCCACTTCCATGCCAGGGGTGAAAGGAAGCGGCGGGCGGGGGTGGCGTTCGCCCGACAATGCCGCGAGATCGGCCAGATGAAGACCGGCCGCCCCAACCCCTATGAGGACCTCCCCGGGCCCCGGCGTGGGCGCCGAAACCTCCTCCGCCGCGAGAGCCTCCAGCCCCGATAATCTGTGCGCGATGAGTGCCTTCATGGCGCGACCGTGCCTTGAGGCCCCTTCACGCGCAACCGCCACCGCGCCGCGTTGCGGGCCTGCAACGCCCCAAGTAAGAAAGTGCCGTCCCAACGGTTCGCGCCTCCATGACTTCGTCCCCTACCCCCGACCGCGCCAGAGGGCTCGCGCCGCAGGAGGCCCTCTTCCTTGCGGCCGTGATCCTCGGCTGGGCGATCCTCGTCGTCTCGCTTGGCAAGGATACGTCCTGGGATTTCCGGAACTACCATTGGTACGCGCCCTACGCCTTCCTGAACCATCGCATGGGTTTCGATATCGCAGTGGCGCACCAGGCGACCTACTACAATCCCTTCCTCGACATCCCCTTCTATCTGCTCGCATTGCACGTTCCGGCATGGCTTGCGCTGGGCGTGCTCGGCGCGGTGCAGGGGTCCAGCATCGTCCCGCTCTACCTGATCGCGCGCGCCGCGCTGCGCGAGAGCCCGGACAAATGGATTCTCGCGCCGCTCCTGGCATCGTTCTGCATGCTGGGCGGGCTGACGCTCGGGCTTGCGGGCACGACCTATTACGACAACGTGCTGAGCGTGCTGACCCTCTCGTCGCTCGCGATCGTCATCACGCAGCGCGACAGGCTTGCAGGCGGCACATGGCGGGAGAATGTCACAGTTGCGCTCCTGGGCGGCTTTGTCGTGGGCTGCGCGGTGGGATTGAAACTGCCACAGGCCCCGTTTGCGCTGGGTTATGCCGGTGCGCTGGCCTTCGTCGGCGGAAGCTGGCAACGCCGCGTGACGCGGGTGCTTGCCGGCGGTGTGGGCGGCATCATCGGGCTCGCGCTGTTCTCCGGTTACTGGTGGCTGACGATGTACCACGTCACCGGCAATCCGTTGTTCCCGTACTTCAACCAGTATTTCGACTCCCCGCTGGCGTTGAGCGCGTCCTATCGCGATCTCCGTTTCCTACCGACGACATGGGAACATCGCCTCCTCTACCCGCTGCTCTTCACGCTCGATTGGCGCGTCGCGGACGATCTCGGCTATGCCGACATCCGCGTCTGCCTTGCCTACATCCTGTCACTGGCGACGGTGCCGGTGTTCGTGTTTGGGTGGCGCAATCGCGATCCATTGGTGGAAACAAGCGTTGCGGTGCCGGTATTCGCGTTCGCGGCTGTCGCATACGCCGCCTGGATCAACGTTTTCGCGATCTATCGCTACATCCTTGCGCTGGAGATGCTGGCGCCGATCCTTATCGTCTGCGCGATCGGGCTTTGGCCGTTGCAGCGACGCGTGCAATTGACGGTTCTGGGCGTGCTCGGCGTCATAGCATTGGCCTGCACGCGCCCCGACTGGCTAGAACGCGCGCCGGTGACGGACCCTTATGTCCAGGTGCAATTGCCGCCGATCCCCGATCCCGGCCAAACGATGGTCCTGATGGCCGGCGAGGCGCCGATGGGATATCTCGTGCCGTCGCTGCCGCACCAGATTCCCGTGTTGCGCATCGACGGCTGGATGATCACGCCGCAGGACGGTTCCCGCCTCACCGCCGCCACCAAACAGCGCGTGCATGCGTACAAGGGCGATCTCTATCTCATCGCCGAAGAGTACGAGATCGGCCGTGCTTCCGAGGCGCTGGAAGACTACGGCCTCTCGATGCGCTATCTTGATTGCCAGGAAATCACGGCCAATCTCGGCGGCCCTTACAAATTCTGTCCCATCGAACGCCTGACGGACAAAAAGCCATGAGCGAAACGCCACCGCGCATCGCCGTTCTCATCCCCTGCTACAACGAGGAAGCGGCGATCGGGCAAACGGTCGCCGATTTCCGCGCGGCGCTGCCTTCGGCGACCGTCTACGTCTACGACAACAACTCCAGGGACCAGACGATCCCGCGCGCGAAGGCCGCGGGGGCGGTCGTGCGCTCCGAGCCCAGGCAGGGCAAGGGCGCCGTCGTGCGCCGCATGTTCGCGGACATCGAGGCCGATGTTTACATTCTGGTGGATGGCGATGACACCTACGACGCCTCCGTCGCCCCGGCGCTGGTGAAGAAGCTTCTCGAGGAATCCTACGACATCGTCTCCGGCCGCCGCATCGCGACGGCAAAGGACGCCTATCGCGCGGGTCACGTGCTGGGCAACAAGCTGCTGACGGGCCTCACGGCGCTGATGTTCAACGTCCGCCTGCTCGACATGCTGACCGGCTATCGCATCATGTCGCGGCGGTTCGTGAAAAGCTTCCCGGTGATCTCGACCGGCTTCGCCATCGAGACCGAACTGACGGTCCATGCCGTGCGCCTGCTGATGCCGATGGTCGAGATCGATACGAAATACAAGGAGCGCCCCGAAGGCTCGGTCAGCAAGCTCAGCACCTACAAGGACGGCTTCAAGATCCTGTTCACGATCATCTCGCTCGTCCGCGAGGAACGCCCGTTTGTCTTCTTCGGCGCGCTGTTCGCGATCTTTGCCATCTTGTCCCTGATCCTCGGCATCCCGGTTGTGATCGAATATCTGCATACCGGTTTCGTGCCGCGCCTGCCGACGGCGGTCCTGGCTGTCGCGCTGATGCTGCTCGCATTCCTGTCCCTGTTCAGCGGGCTGATCCTCGACACGGTGACGCGCGGGCGCTGGGAACTGAAACGGCTGTCCTATCTCGCCATCAGCGGCCCGCAGAACCTGAACAAGCCGTGACGCTATTCGAACGGGCTCGCGACTCGCGCTTTCTCCGGTTCGCGTTCGTCGGCGGCACCGGCTTTTTCGCGAATGAAGCGGTGCTCTACGTCGCCATCCACTTTCTGCACCTTGGGCCTTATGCCGGCGGCGTGTTCGCCTTCCTGATCACCGTCACCTATACATGGTGGGGCAATCGGCTTCTGACCTTCCGCGGCGAAGCGGCACGCGGCGCAAGAGGCATCGCGGGCGAGTGGTTCAAGTTCGTGACCGCCAACACGCTGGGCTTTCTGGCCAATTATGCAGTCTATGCCGCCTTTGTGACCTTCGCGCCCGCACCGCTGAACAGCCCCTACGTTGCGCTGGCATTCGGAACGCTGGTGGGGCTTGTCTTCAACTTCACCATGTCCACGCGCTTCGTGTTCCGCGCCTAGCTGGATTTCACGATCCCGTCGAGAACCGCGGCGCCGCCGGGTCCATCGATATCGACGCGCGTCGTCTCGGTGAGGCGTGCCATCGTCATGTAGAAGCCGCAGGTGAGGATGATCTCCACAATCTCCTGGGGCGAGAAGTGCTTCTTCGCTTCGGCTACCGTCGTCTCGCTGGCGCGCACGTCGCGGATGACCTCCTGGGAAAGCTTCAGCATCGCCTGTTCCTTGGCGCTGAATTCCTCGCCCGAGATGCGCGCACCCTCCAGGGCGGCGATCTGGTCCTTGCGGCAGCCGGCATGTTCGGCGATCGGCACGTGCTGCACCCATTCATATTCTCCGCCCTCCATGCGCGCGACGAGGAGGATGATCAGCTCGCGCAAATCGGCGCGCAGCTTCTGCCGGCCCAGGATATTGCCGCCGAAGCGCAGGCCCGAGGTGAACATCTCCGGCGCATTCGCCCACATGCGGAAGATGTTGAGCTTGCGCGGCAGGCGATCGAACGCCTCCCTGGCTTTTTCCGGCAGGGCGGAGGTGTCGGCGTACGGAATGAGCGGCATGGTGTTCCCTCGATGTTGGCCGGTGCCAGCATGACGGAAGGAACGGTCAGGGAGCAACCGCCTGCGCCTGCGGATCGACGATCACCGATTTCATGATGGCGAACATGGGCATGCCCGGCTTCAGCCCGAGTCTGCGAGCGGACGCACGGGTAATGCGCGCCACAAATCGCGCCTTTCCGCATTGAAGCTGGACTTCGGCATGCGTGGTGCCGCTCTCGCGAAGATTTGTGACGGTCGAGAGCAGGACGTTGTTGGCACTGATGGTGCGCGGCTCTTCGGCGGCCAGCATCACCTCTTCCGCCCGGATGCGCACGCGCAGCCGCTGACCCAACGGGCGCCGCAGCCGCGGCACGATCAGCTGGCCGCCGTCAAAGGACAGAACGCTGAGGCCATCGGCCTCGCGATGGGCCAGGACTTGCGTGTCGATCACCGCGCCGAAGGACGGCGTGCCGGTGAGCGCCGAAACCTCCAGGTCTGCCAGCATGTCGAACACCGGGCCGTGTGCGACCGTCTTGCCGTTCCTCACGATGATCACACTGTCGGCCAGCTGCGCGACTTCGTCGAGCGAATGGCTGACATAGAGCATCGGCAATTTCGCCTCGTCGCGCAGCTTTTCGAGATAGGGCAGGATTTCGGCCTTGCGCGCGGCGTCGAGCGCGGCAAGCGGCTCATCCAGCAGAAGGACTCGCGGCGACGACAGCAGCGCGCGGCCGAGCGCGACGCGATTTTTTTCACCGCCGGAAAGCCTGGCGGGCCGGCGCGCAAGCAAGTCCTCCAGGCCCAGCATCGCGACAATGCGCGCAAATTCGGGTTCTTCCGCCGGGATCGGTGCGCGCCGCCAGCCGAAGCGAAGGTTTTTTTCCACACTCATGTGCGGAAACAGCCGCGCATTCTGGAACACATACCCGACACGGCGCAGCTGCGGCGGGACGAAGATGGACGATTGCGTATCGAGCACCGTTTCGCCGCCGATGACGATGGCCCCTTTCTGCGGGCGCAGCAGGCCGGCGATGGCGTTGATGATGCTGGTCTTGCCCGAGCCGGAAGGCCCGAACAGCGCGGTGACGCCGGGCGTGTCGACGGCAAAATCGGCGGTCAGCGCGAGGCTGCCCAGATCATGCCGAATGCTGACGGAAATGCTCATCGTCCGGCGAACATCCGGATGCGACGGTCCGCGAATTCCGCCAGCGTCACCCCGATCAGTGCCAGCGCGATGGCGAGTGCCGACAAGCGCGCCGCTTCCGCTTCGCCGCCTGGCGATTGCAGCGCGCTGTAGATTGCCAGCGGCAATGTCCGGGTCTCGCCGGGGATATTCGAGACGAATGTGATGATCGCGCCAAACTCGCCAAGGCAGGCGGCGAAGGCCGTGACCGCGCCCGCGACGATGCCTGGAAGCGCGAGCGGCAAGGTGAGATTCACGAACCGGTCGAATGCGCCCGCGCCCAGTGTCTTCGCCGCGTCGCCGATCCCCGAGTCGATCGCCTCGATGGAAAGCCGGATCGCACGGAACTGGAAGGGGAAGGTGATGATCCCGGACGCGAGCGCGGCACCCGTCCACGAAAACGCGAACCGAATGCCCAGATTCTGCAGCAGCCACGCGCCCACCGGCGCGCGCGTTCCCAGCAGGATCAGAAGCAGATAGCCCACCACCACCGGCGGCAGGACCATCGGCAGGTGCAGTGCACCATCGATGATCGCCTTGCCCGGAAAACGCCGATGCGCCAGAAGCGCCGCCAGCGCGAGCGCCACCGGCAACGCGCATGCAACCGCCACCGCGGAAATG
>DATIVW010000164.1:0-9346 GCA_035465595.1 Rhizomicrobium sp.
CAGATAGAGCAGGCCGCTCATCCACGCGATGACGGCGATGACGTGAAACGCCTTGATCCAGTCGATGTAGTTGCCCAGGAATTCCTGCAGGCCGGTCATTGCTCACGCGCTCCCAAAACCGCAGCGGGAAAACTCGCCGGGGCAGATGCGCCCGGGCCCGCAGGTGACGACAGCCTCGCCCAAAGCGGCGCGGCTCGCCAGTGCGGCAAGCGCCCGCACGAATTCCACGTCCGCACTCACCGTCGGCACGCGGATGTAATCCACGGCACCGGACTCGCGCGCGAGCTTGCCGTACTCGATGTCGAGCTCGACCTGGGTTTCAGAATGTTCGCTGACGAAGGCGATCGGCGCCACAATCAGGCCCTTGCCTTCCGCGCCGGCCTTGCGGACTTCGGCGTCTGTCGCTGGGCCGATCCATTCCAGCGGTCCGACACGGCTTTGATAGCAAACCTGCCAGTCGAGCCCGTTTATCCCCAGCCTGTCCACAATCGCGCGTGCGGTTTTTTCCACCTGCCATTGATAGGGATCACCCTTGGAAACCGTGCGTTTGGGCAGGCCATGCGCGGATAGCAACAGCCGGTAATCCACAGACGGCTTTTTCTTCGATAGCGCAGCTTCGATCAGTCGTGCCTTGGCTGCTATGAAGCCTGCTTCCCATGGATAGCAGCACACGCGCGTGGTCGGCGCCGCGATGCCGGCCTGTTTCGCGGCGCGACTCCAGTCCTCAAGCGACGATGCCGTCGTGGTCGTGGAGAACTGCGGATAAAGCGGCAGCAAAACGATGCGATCCGGATTCCAGGCCTTCACCTTCGCCGCGGTCTCGTCGGCGAACGGTTTCCAGTAGCGCATGGCGATGAAGCAGCGCGCGTCGTGGCCTTCCGCCGAAAGCGCCATCTGCAGGGTGAGCGCCTGGGTGTTGGTTTCTTCCATGATCGGCGAGCGGCCGCCGATCTTGGCGTATATCTCGCGGGCAATCGGTGCGCGCCGTTTGGCGACAAAGGCGCCCAATGGCTTTCGGACAATGCCAGGCAGCGAAATGATCGCCGGATCGGTGAACAGATTCCTCAGGAACGGTTCGACGGCGTCCGGCGAATCCGGACCGCCGAGATTGAACAGGATGACCGCGAGCTTCACTTCCGGACGCGCTTGACCAGCGCGGCGACATGCTCAGGCGGCGTTTCCTGCAACACGCCATGGCCCAGGTTGAAGATGAAGGGGCGTCCCCGCAGCGTATCCACGATTTCATCCACCGCGTTATCCAGTGCAGAACCGCCGGTCACGAGCAAAAGAGGATCAAGATTTCCCTGAACCGGCACGCCCAGTTTCGCCATCCAGTCCCGCGGCGCGGAGGTGTCCACAGAGATTCCATTCACACCGGTTTCGCGGGCGTAGCGTTCATAACCCTGAAGCGTCGTCGCGCGCGGGAAGCCGATGATCTTCGCGTCCGGTTTTGCCGCGCGAACCTTTTCCACAATGCGTTTGGTCGGCGCGATCACCCAGCGTGCGAATGCGTCCATCGGCAATCCGCTCGCCCAGCTGTCGAAGATCTGCACCGCGTCGGCACCCGCGTCGATCTGCGCGATCAGGTGCGCTGCCACGCAGTCGCTGAGAACGTCCAGAAGCGCATCGAAGGATTTTGGATCGCGATAGCCCCACAGCTTCGCCGCCTTCTGTTCGTCGCCGCCACGTCCGGCCGCCATGTAGGTCGCAAGCGTCCAGGGCGCGCCGGCAAAGCCCAGCAGGGTGGTATCGGCAGGAAGTGCTGCCCGAACTTTTTGAAGCGTCGCATAGGCCGCAGAAAGCTTCTGCCGCCAGATCGACGGATCGTGCTCCAGGCCATCGGCGCTGTTCACGGGATCAAGCGTCGGCCCCACGCTTTCTTCGAACGTGACCGTCCTTCCCAGAGCGTAGGGGACAGTGAGGATGTCGGAGAAGATGATTGCTGCGTCGAATCCGAAACGGCGGATGGGCTGAAGGGTTATCTCCGTCGCCATGTCCGGGTCGTTGCACATCGTCCAGAACGAACCGGCCCTGGCGCGCAGCTCCCGGTACTCGGGCAGGTATCTTCCGGCCTGGCGCATCAGCCATACCGGCGGAGGAGAGACCGATTGTCCCTCCAGAACCGAAACCAGTCTTTTCCCGGAAGACTTCAAAGAATAAGGACTCCTAGAATCTGATGACGATGATGATTGGGCTGTGGAATGTGGAGAAATCCGTGGGAACGGCTGTCTCTATGCCGCAAGTGCCCCGGACTCAAGGGGAGTCTCGCATAGGCCGGGATACGGTTTTCTCAACAGCCCGGATCAGGTGGGTGTGCGCGAAAACGGGCTGGCTGTGGGATCTGTTTGCGCAATGGCGCCTGTGTATCCTATGGGGATGGAAGCGAAGGATTGGAGCATCGTTCTGTGAATTCCGAGGCGCGCGAATTCCATGTCCATCTTGTGTCGGATGCGACCGGCGAAACGCTGAACGCGATCGCGCGCGCCGCGCTTGCCCAGTTCGAAGGCGTGACCGTCAACGAGCATTTCTATGCGCTGGTGCGCAGCTCGCGGCAATTGCAGCGTGCGATCGAGCACATCCAGGAAGATCCGGGGCTCGTGTTCTTCACCCTGGTGAATCCCGAGCTGCGCAAGGAATTGCAGGCGGCATGCACATCCCTCAATGTTCCAAGCTATGACGTTCTGGAGGCGCCGATCAGCGCCATGCGGCAATTCCTTGGCGCCGCGGAAACCCATCGCCCTGGCGGCCAGCACGATCTTGACCAGCGCTATCAGGAACGCATCGAGGCGCTGAATTTCACCATCGCGCATGACGACGGCCAGATCCTCGAGCGGCTCAACGAAGCCGAAGTGGTGCTCGTGGGCGCAAGCCGCACATCCAAGACGCCGACCTGCGTGTACCTGGCAATCCGCGGCGTGCGCGCGGCAAACGTACCGCTGGTGCCCGGCATGCCGCTGCCGCGCCAGCTGCTGACCGCGACCAAGCCCCTGATCGTGGGCCTTTGGGCCTCTCCGGACCGGCTGGTGCAGGTACGCCGCAACCGTCTCAATACCCTCGGCGAAGTGCGCGACACGTCCTATGTCGACCTCGAAAGCGTGCGCGCGGAGGTGACCGCCACGCGCAAGCTGTTCGACGCGAATGACTGGCCGGTGATCGACGTGTCGCGGCGCTCGGTGGAGGAAACCGCGGCGGCGGTGCTCAATCTTCTGGCCGAGCGGCAGCAGGATGCGGAATGACGCGCGTGATCCTCGCATCGGCAAGCGAAAGCCGCGCGAAAATCCTGCACGGCGCCGGCATTGCGTTTGACGTCGTTGCCGCGCATGTGGACGAAGAAGCGATCAAGGAATCCATGCTGGCTGCCAACCATCCGCATCGTCTCGTCGCGGAAGCTTTGGCAGAGCTCAAGGCTGTGCGCATATCTTCCCGCCATCCCGGTGCGCTGGTGATCGGTGCCGACCAGGTTCTGTCCTTCGCCGGCGAATTGGTGAGCAAATGCGGGACGATGGATGAGGCGCGGGCGCTTCTGTCCCGGCTGCGCGGCAAGAGCCACGATCTTTTCTCCGCCGCGGTCATCGCGAAGGACGGCGCGCCGGTCTGGCGGCATATCGAACGAAACCGGATGACGATGTATCCGGTCTCGGACGCCTTCATCGACGATTATCTGGCCGTCAAAGGGGAAAACCTGCTTTCGGGCGTCGGCTGCTACCGGCTGGAGGACGAAGGCGCGCAGTTCTTTTCCCATATCGACGGGGATTATTTCGCCATTCTCGGCCTGCCGCTCATCCCGCTCTTGTCGGCGCTGCGCGAACAGGGTGTCATCGGCAAATGAGCATCAGCGGCAAGGCAAAACTCGCCGGCGTGATTGGCTGGCCCATCGCGCATTCGCTGTCGCCGCGCCTGCATGGCTACTGGCTGGACGCGCATGGCATCGATGGCGCGTATGTTCCGCTTGCCGTGCCGCGTGAGGATTTCGCGCGCGTGATCGAAAGCCTGCGCATCGCCGGTTTCGCCGGCGTGAACGTCACGGTCCCGCACAAGGAAGCAGCCTTCGCCATTGCGCATGAAGTCGATGACGGCGCGATGGCTGCCGGCGCGCTCAATCTTCTGCTCTTCGGCGGTGGCAAGATCACCGGACGCAACACAGATGCCACGGGTCTGGCGGCGAGCCTCAACGAAGCATTGGTGAAGAATGCGCTGCAGGGAAAAGACGCGGTGCTGCTGGGCACCGGCGGCGCGGCCCGGGCGGCGATCCTGGCGCTGGCCGAACTTGGTGTGCGCGAGATCCGTATCGTCGGCCGCAATCATGCGCGCGGCGAGCTGCTGGCCGGGGAATTTTCCACGCGCACGAAAACGTCCTTGCGGGCGATGGGCTGGAGCGACTGGCCGAAAGCCGCGGAAGGCACCGGCATTCTGGTGAATGCGACATCGGCCGGGATGTCGGGGAAGGAAGCGCTGACGCTTTCGCTCGATCCCTTGCCGGTCAACGCCGTGGTCACCGATCTCGTCTACAACCCGCTGGAGACCGATCTGCTGCAGCGCGCGCAGGCGCGCGGCAACCGCATCGTGGATGGTCTTGGCATGCTGATGCACCAGGCCGTGCCGGCTTTCGAAGCGTTCTATGGCGAGCGTCCGCAGGTGACGCCGGCGCTGCGCACCGAGCTCAAGAAAGCGCTGCGGCATGGCTAGGCCGTTCCTCATCGGCCTCACCGGCTCCATCGGCATGGGCAAAAGCGAGACAGCGAAGATGTTCGCGCGGCTCGGCATCCCGGTGAACGATTCCGACGCCAATGTGCATGCGCTCTATGAGCCGGGTGGCGCAGCCGTGCCGGAAATCGAGAAGGCTTTCCCCGGAACGGTACATGACGGGCGCGTCGACCGCGCATTGCTCACCAAAGCCCTCTCTGCCGATCCGTCGGGGTTCAAGAAGCTGGAGGCCATCGTCCATCCGCTGGTCGCCAAAACACAGGCCGATTTTCTGGCGCGCGCGGAAGCGGCCGGCGCGGACATGGTCGTGCTGGACATCCCGCTGCTGTTCGAAACCGGCGGCCACAAGCGGATGGATGCGGTTGTGGTTGTCTCCGCGCCTTCCCATATACAACGGGCACGCGTGCTCGAGCGGCCGGGCATGACGCCGGAAAAGCTGGACCAGATCCTCTCCCGCCAGATGCCCGACGAAGAAAAGCGTGCAAAAGCCCAATTCGTGGTTGAGACCGACAAGGGCCTCGATCACGCTTTCGAACAGGTCAAGGCGATCGTCAAAACCCTGCGCGAGAAGATCGCGGTGGAAAAGAAGAAGTCATAAAGTTCAATGCGCGAAATCGTTCTGGATACCGAAACCACCGGCTTCGATCCGGCGACGGGCGACCGGATCGTCGAGATCGGCTGCGTCGAGCTGATCGATCATCTGCCCACGGGCAGGAGCTTCCAGGCCTATCTCAATCCCGAGCGCCTGGTGCCGATCGAGACGCAGAAGGTGCATGGGCTCACCGATGAATTCCTTGCCGACAAGCCGCTCTTCGCGCACATCGTGGAAGAGCTCCTGGAATTTCTCGGCGACGCGCCGCTGGTGATCCACAACGCCGCCTTCGACATGAAGTTCGTCAACAGCGAGCTGCACCGCTGCGGGCGCAAGCCGCTGCCTTACGCGCGCGCCATCGACACGATCGAGATCGCGAAAGCGAAAATCCCCGGCGCGCGTTATTCGCTGGATGAATTGTGCAAGCGCTTCGGCATCGACCTGTCGGCCCGTTCAAAGCATGGCGCGCTGCTCGATGCCGAGCTGACGGCGCGGGTTTACCTGGAGCTCGTCGGTGGCCGCCAGACCAGGCTGGTGCTGGCGCCGGGCGACAGCGTCGAGATTCACGGCGATGCCATCGTGCAGGTCGCGCGCACCCGGCCGCGCGAGCTCACTGTCGTCATCACGCAGGAAGAGCGCGACGCCCACGCGAATTTCGTCGCCAAGGAGCTGGGCGACAGTCCGGTCTGGAACTGGTCCTGACGACTGCCGTCAGGCGGTCGCCGTGGGATTGATCATCTGCTGCTGTTGCTGCTCGGCCTTGGCGCGATAGAGCGCGGCGAAGTCGATCGGCTCGATCATCAGCGGGGGCATGCCGCCGTCGCGGATCGTGTCGGCCACCACGCGGCGGGCGAAGGGGAACAGCAGATGCGGGATCTCGATCAGGAGAATCTGCGAGATCACGTCCTCGGGAACATTCTGCACCAGCGCGATGCCGGCATAGGTCAGTTCCATGAGGAAGATGGTCCGCTCCTCGTGCTTGGCCGAGACGCGCAGGCGGATTTCGATCTCGAACTGCTCGCCCTCCATGCGGCGGGCCTGAAGGTCGACGCCGAGGTCGATCGCCGGGCGGACGCTGGCGAACATCGGTGCGCCGGGGTTCTCGAACGACAGATCCTTTACATATTGGGCGAGGAGCTGGATGCGCGGCGCGTCGCCGGAACCATTGCCGTTGGGAGGAAGACCTTCGCCGCTCATGCCGTTCATCCGTCAAAAATCGCGGCTCGCGCTATCACGGATTGGCGAGCGCTGACAAGCTGAACACGGTTTTGCCGCAGAAGTGCCGCATCCGCGCTCGCTTTTTCCGATTAACCTCACATTGGCCCTGTGGCGGATGCGCGCTGGACCGCTGCACGGTGCAGGGATAGTTTACACATTAACCGCGAAATCGCGGGGACGAGGTTCAACCGGCGTCATGGCGAATTCCCAGCTTCTCGAGATCCTGCTTCTGGCGATGGTGGCCGGCGTCATCCTGTTCCGCCTCTACACCGTCCTGGGCCGCCGCACGGGCCATGAACCCAGGCAGGAGCCCTCTCGGGTGAGCGCACCGGCCGAGCAGGCTGCGGACAAGCCCGCCATTGGCGCGTTGCCCGCGGCGCGGACCGCGGATCTGCCCGCCGATCCGGTCGCGCGCGGCCTGATGGAGATCAAGCTCGCGGACCGCAGCTTCGACCAAGAGCATTTCCTCACCGGCGCCCGCCACGCCTATGAGCTGATCCTGACGGCGTTCTCGGCCAACGACCGCGCCGCCCTGAAACCGCTTCTGAGCGATGAAGTCTATGCCGCCTTCGACGCCGCGATGCGCGGCCGCGAGGAACGCAAGGAGAAGGTCAGCTTCACCTTCGTGGGGTTCAAGGACAGCAAGATCGTCGAGGCGACTCTCAACGGAAAGACAGCGGACATCGCGGTGGCGTTCACCGCACAGTTCATTTCCGCGACGACCGATGCCAATGACGCGGTGGTCGACGGCGATCCCAAATCGGTGCGCGAAGTGACCGACATCTGGGCCTTTGCGCGCAATGTCCGCGCCAGCGATCCCAACTGGACGCTGGTGCACACCTCGGGCGCCGAGCCGTCGGCCTGACGATGGCGCGGGGGCGCCTGTTCCTCATCCTTCTGGTTTTTCTTCTCGCAGCTCTCGCCGCGTGGTGGGCGACGCGGCTGCAATTGCCGTCCCTGCTCGCGCATCCCTTGCGGCTGACGCCGGTTTCATTTGCCGATCTTCCGGGTTGGCGCCAATCCGATCCACGCACCGCGCTCGGCGCCTTCGCGCGGTCCTGCGCGGTGCTGGCGAAGAAGCAGCCGACGGAAGCGATGGGCGGCGCCGGCTATGCGGGCGTTGTCGATGACTGGCTGCCGGCTTGCCGCGAAATTCCCGCGCGCGATGCCGGCGCATCGGCGGCACGGCGGTTCTTTGAAAGCTGGGCGCAGCCGGTCGCGATCTCCAGCGGCAACGATCCGGATGGAACATTCACCGGCTATTACGAAGCCGAGATCGATGCCAGCCGCACGCGGCACGGCGCATATCAGACGCCCGTCTATGCCACGCCGGACAATCTTGTCGGCGTCGATGCCGGCCAGTTCCTCGCCGATCTGAACGGGCGTCACTTCACCGGCTGCGTCGACGGCCACAAGCTGGTGAAATGTCCGGAGCGTGCCCAGATCGATGCGAACGGATTGAAGCAGGCCCGGATACTGTTCTACGCGAACGATCCGGTTTCGGTTTTCTTCCTGCACATCCAGGGTTCCGGCCGCGCGCGCTTCGACGACGGCACCTCGGTGCGCGTGAACTACGATGCGCAGAACGGCCAGCCCTACACCGCCATCGGCAAGACATTGATCGGGATGGGCGTGCCGCGCGACGGCATGTCGATGCAGGTCATCCGCAAATGGCTGAAGGATCATCCCGCCGACGCGCAGCGCGTGATGGAGACGGACAAGTCCTTCATCTTCTTCCGCGAGGAAGCGATCACCGATGCGGACGCCGGTCCCGCCGGCAGCGAGGGCGTGCCGCTGACGCCCGGTGCGAGTCTGGCCGTGGACATGAAGCTGCATCCGCTTGGCGCGCCGATGTTCGTGGCCGCCACGCGTCCGGATGCGAATCCAAATCGCGACGATCATCCTTTCGACCAGCTGATGGTCGCCCAGGATTCGGGCGGCGCGATCAAGGGCGCGGTGCGGGGCGACGTGTTCTGGGGTTTCGGCGATGACGCTGCTTCGATCGCCGGCCGGATGAAGTCCCCCGGCAAGCTGTATGTCCTGTTGCCCAAGGCCGTGGCCGCGCGGCTGGGCAAGTCGCAGGACTATCGCGCGCCATGACGCGCAAGCGCTCCGTCAGCGAAGAGGAGCGCAAGCTTTTCGAGAGCGCCTATCGCGAGGCGACGCCGCTGGCGCCGGCGCTCCTGGTGAAGAAATCGCCGGAGTCCAAATCGCGCGCGACGCCCGGCGGCCTGAATGGCCGCACCGCCGAACGATTGAAGCGCGGAGAGATCGAGCCGCAGGCACGGCTCGACCTGCACGGAATGACCGAAAGCGCCGCCCATGGCGCCCTCATCACCTTCATTCGCGGCGCATGGTCGCGCGGATTGCGGCTTGTCATCGTCGTGACCGGAAAGGGCGGGCGGGAGCCGGCGGCCGACGAGCCGTTCTCGATGGACAGTCGCCGCGGCATCCTGAAGACGCTGGCGCCGCGCTGGCTGGCGGAGCCGGATCTTGCGGGTCTTGTTGCGGACGTCCGCGGCGCGCACCGGAGCCATGGCGGCAGCGGCGCGTTGTATGTCTATCTGCGCAAGAACCGATGAAACAGAAATTCCACACGCTGGAGCTGAAGACCCAGGGCCCCGGCCTCTACGACTTCACCGCCGCCGCGGCGCGCTTCGTCGATGAAGCAGGCATCGCCGACGGGCTCCTCACCTGCATGGTGCGCCACACCTCGGCCTCGCTGCTGATCCAGGAAAATGCCGATCCCGACGTGCTGGAGGACCTTGAGGCGTTCATGCGCCGCATCGTCTCGCGCGACACCAAGCTCTATCGCCACACCACCGAAGGCCC
>DATIVW010000165.1:0-20260 GCA_035465595.1 Rhizomicrobium sp.
CTCGATTTCGGTCTGCTCGGAGAGGATACGCGCCGACAATTGCTGCGCCGCCATTTCGAGCGAGAAGAAGAGAACCGGGCCGCCGCGCGGCACTTCCGCGCCGGCCTCGATGTCCTGCTGCCACATGCGCGCGGCGTTGAACGCCATGTTGGTGGCGAGCGAGGTTTTGCCCATGCCCGGGCGCCCGGCGATGATCAGAAGGTCCGAAGGCTGGAAGCCGCCCAGCAGGCTGTCGATGTCGGTGAAGCCGGTGGTGACGCCGGAAATGCGCCCGCCGCGCGCCTGTGCGCGTTCCGCCTGCACAACGGCGCGGCGCAGGGATTCGGCGAAATCGATGGGGCCTTCGCCGTAGCGCGCCGTATCGGCCAGCCGGTAGAGCGCCTTTTCCGCGTCCTCGATCTGGACCTGCGCGGGTTTTTCGTGCGGCGCTTCATAGGCGTTGTTGACGACGTCCTCGCCGATGCGGATGAGCCCGCGGCGCACGCCCAGATCGTGCAGGATGCGCGCATAGTCGCGCACGTTGGGCAGCGCGGGCGCGGCCTGCGCAAGGCCGGCGAGATAGGCGTGCCCGCCCACCTCCATCAGGCCCGGATCGGCCTTCATCGCGGCATGCAGCGTCAGCGGCGTGATGACCATGCCGCCGCGCTCGATCTGCGCCGACATCACTTCGTAGATGCGCTGGTGCAGGGGATCGTAGAAATGCTCTGCCTTCAGCGAGGCGGACACGCGCTCCAGCGCCTGGTTGTCCACAAGGATCGCACCGAGCAGCGCCTGCTCGATTTCGATGTCATAGGGGACGTGGCGATAGGCTTCCTGTTCCATGAGCGCTGTTTGTTGCTTTCCCTGCGGGGCGGCGTTCTTCGCGCAAACCTTGGAGCGAATCAATCGCGCGCGCGCGCAGGCGGCAAGCATATTCCCGAATCATGCACAGCTAAATCCATCGCATTTGTGCTTGATTTTCCGCGGGCTTCCGCGCAGGGCTAGAGCAGTTCCGCTGCGTAGTCCGCCAGCACGGGATGGAACGACAGCATCCGGGCGAGCCGCTCCAGATGCGCGGGCGAGAAGTATTCCTTGCCGCGGCCGGAGGTGCCCTTGTTGAAGCGCAGCTCGCTGCGCCCCTTCCACGCGTTGTCGAGTGCTTTCTGGCATTGCGCGCGCGAACGCGGAACGTCCACGTGCCGGAGCACGGTTTCGAGGGCCGCCGCCGGATCGTTCACGAAATCGGCATAGCGCAACATGCAGACTTCGTCCGGCTCATCCCGCACATAGGCCAGCCATGTCGCGAAATAGCTGACATACCAGGGCGCGATCAGGTCGATCATGAAATCGGCTTTCCGCGCGTCGCTGAAATCGGGAAACGCATCGGGGATGACGCAGTTGAGGCCCTCGGCGCGCGCCTGTGCGCTTTCGGCAAGCATGTCCCAATAGGAGGCGAGCATGTCCGGAATGGAGCGCAGCATGATGACTGGCCGGATGCCCAGAACCTCCAGGAAAAACCGGTTCGCAGGCAGCGCCTGCATGTGGACATGGGCGACCATCGTGTTGTCGCACACCCCGCCCAGATAATAATGCACGAAAATCGGCAGATAGGGCTGCGCGTCGCGCCCGCCCTGGGCGTGGGTGACGCGCACCAGCTGGCCGTCGATCGCGTCGATCGCCGCGCTGCGCAGGAAGGTGCCGGCGGCCTTGGGCGCGAAGGCGAACAGCAGCACCGGGCGGCGGGCACTGATCGCGCTCAGATATTCGGCAAGGCCGGATGGAAACGTGCCGTCGAAACGGGGCGGCGTGAAAACCGCGGTCACCGCCTTGCCGTCGATGGTTGCAGCCATGACACCTCACGCATGACCGACGAATCGGGCATTGAGCCCCATCATGGCAGAGCGCGGCACCGCGCACAGCTTTCGCCGCCGCCATGCGACAGGCGATTACAATGATGACGTCCGCGCAATCTTGCCGTCAGACCGCCCGCAACGGAGCCGGCATGGACTCGGTTCCGGCGAAGCGCATCGTGCGCTCGTCTTCGAGCATGTAGTCGCGGGTGATCGGCAGCGAGTCCACCTTCCTGGCGAGCTGCACCTGGAAGACGACCTGCCCTTCGTGTCGGAACGCCATCTCGGCGCCGGCCAGATAGAACTCCCACATGCGGCAGAAGCGTTCGTCATAGAGCTCCGCCGCACGGGCGCGGTTGGCCTGGAAGCGCTTGCTCCACTCGCGCAGCGTCTGCGCGTAGTGAAGCCGCAGCACTTCGACGTCGGTGACCATCAGGCCGCTCTTTTCGATCGATGCCATCATCTCCGACAGCGCCGGCACATAGCCGCCCGGGAAGATGTATTTGGCGATCCAGGAATTGGTGGAGCCGGGACCGTCGGTGCGGCCTATCGAATGCAGGAGCATCACGCCGTCATCGGTCAGCAGGTCGCGCACCTTGGCAAAGAAGGCGTCGTAATAGGGCGCGCCGACATGCTCGAACATGCCCACCGACACGATGCGGTCGTAGCGGCCGCCCAGCGCGCGGTAATCGACAAGCTCGAAGCGGCAGCGGTCGGCGATCTTCGCGGCCTCAGCGCGCTGGCGCGCGATGCCGAGCTGCTCCTCCGACAGCGTGACGCCGAGCACATCGGCGCTGCAATCCTGCGCCAGATTGAGCGCCAGCCCGCCCCAGCCGCAGCCGATGTCGAGCACCTTCAGGTTCGGCCTGTCGAGATGCAGCTTGGCGGCGATGTGGCGCTTCTTGCCGATCTGCGCTTCCTCGAGCGTTTCGCCGGGCGCGGAGAAATAGGCGCAGGAATACTGCTTGTCCCGTCCAAGAAAGAGGTCGTAGAGCCGTCCGTCCAGATCGTAGTGATGCGCGACATGCTCCTTTGATTTGGCGGCGGGATTGAATTGCGCGAAGCGGCGCGTCACGCGGCGGAAACCGCGCACCATCTTGTGCAGGCCGCCCGGCTGGGCGATGGCGAGGTTCATCATCATCAGGTCGAGAAGCTCGGCGATGGTGCCGCCCTCTTCCACGGTAAGCCGGCCATCCATATAGAGTTCGCCGAGCGCAAGGTCGGGATTGAGGACCAGTTCGGCCATGGCGCGCTGGTCATGGAATTTCACGGTCACATGCGGCGCGCCGATGCCGAAGATCTCCATCTTTCCGGACGGATGGATGACCGTCAGCGAGCCTTTCTTCATGAGACGGTTGAGTAGTAGTCCCAGCATCCCGGATTCTCCCTGAAGCAATGGCAAAGGGCAGACATTCCCCCTCGTGGAATGTTCCATTTGGCCAATGGTTCCGACACGGCATCCTTGATCTGCCGCAAAAATGGTGCGCCGCACGCCGCGGGATTGCACATCAGCGTTTCGGGAAAAGCTTCTCGTAGATCTCGGGCCTGAAGCCGACGGTGATCCTGCCGCCCACATCGAGCACGGGGCGCTTGATCATGGAGGGCTGCGCCAGCATCAGCGCGAGCGCCTTCTTCTGCGTAACGTTTTCCTTGTCGTCGTCGGGAAGCTTGCGAAAGGTCGTGCCGGCGCGGTTGAGCAGCACCTCCCAGCCCGCGTCCTTCGTCCATTTCTCCAGATCGGATTTCGAGACGCTCTCGGCCTTGTAGTCATGGAAGGCATATTTGACGCCGCGCTTGTCGAGCCACGCGCGCGCCTTCTTCATGGTGTCGCAGTTCTTGATTCCATACATCGTCACCGGCTTTGCGGGCACCCGTAACCCCCATACGATTGGTCGCCAGACCGCCGAAACGCTAGGCGATCGGCGCGGAATTGGCGAGATCGCCCCTGTTGAATGGCGGTTCTTCCGGCTTATGCCCGGGCGGCGGAATACCTAGATAATCCCCACAACAGAGGAGCGTACAACAATGCTGAAGAAATTCGTGATCGAGCGCGACATCCCCGCCGTGGGACAGATGACCCGGCCGGAGCTGAAGGGCGCCGCCGAGACGTCCAACGCCGCGCTGTCCAAGCTGGCCCCCAAGGTGCAGTGGGTCCATTCCTACGTCGCCAAGGACAAGACCTTCTGCATCTACCTGGCGGAAGACGAGGCGGCGATCCAGGAGCACGCCAGGCTTTCCGGCTTCCCCGCCAACAAGATCACCGAGATCACCACGGTCATCGACCCGACCACGGCCCGCGGTTAGACTGGGCCGTTCGTTTCGGGGACGATCATGCTCGACGTAACCGTCGTTCTGTTCGACGATGGATATGCCTCGACGGCGGTGATGCCGATCGAGGTATTTCATTCGGCCGGTGCGTTGTGGCGCGAGCTCAAGGGCGAAAGCCCTGAGCCGCGCTTCCGCGTGACCACCGTGTCGGTCGACGGCAAGCCGGTGCGCAGCCCCTATGGCGGCATGAGCATGACGCCGCAATGCGCCATCGGCGACATCACGCGCACCGACATCGTGATCGTTCCCACCTCGGGCCTCGAGCTGGACGAAAAGCTGGTCGAGAACAGCGCGCTGGTGCCCTGGCTGAAGAAGCACTACGCCGCCGGCGCCTACATCGCCGGTGTCTGCATGGGCGCGGCCTATCTCGCGGAGGCCGGGCTGCTGGACGGCAAGCGCGCGACGACGCACTGGGCCGTCGCCGCGGACCTGGAGCGCCGCTATCCGAAGGTGAAATGGCGGCCCGACCTGTTCGTGACCGAGGAAGGCAGGCTGCTGTGCAGCGGCGGCCTGACAGCGGCCGGCGACGTCAGTCTTTATCTTGTCGAGAAGCTTTGCGGGCACGAGGTCGCGGTGCAGACGGCGAAGGCCCTGCTGCTTTCGATGCCCCGCACGCACCAGTCCGGCTATGCGGTGCTGCCGCTTTCGCCCGCCCATGGCGACGATCGCATCCGCGCGGTGGAAACGCTGATGCAGGAGCAGTTCCGCCAGAACCACTACACCGACACGCTGGCCGAGCGCGCGGGGATGAGCGAACGCACCTTCCTGCGCCGCTTCAAGGCCGCGACGGGCCGCGTGCCAGCCGCCTATCTGCAGGCCGTGCGCGTGGAAGCGGCGAAGACCATGCTGGAGCGCGACACCGCGCCGGTGCAGATGGTGTCGTCTTCCGTGGGTTATGACGACGTCGCGTTCTTCCGCACGCTGTTCAAGCGCGAGACCGGCATGACGCCGGCGGAATATCGCGAGCGCTTCGCCTCGCTCTCGGTGCGCCAGGCCGAGACCGTGGACCTCCGGAACGTCTGACCCTCTAGCTGCGCCTGGGTATCTCCAGACCGCGCTGCACGGCCGGGCGCGCAAGGCCGCGCTCCAGCCATGCGGGAACCGCTTTCAGCGCGTCGAATTCCACGATCTCGCGCGCGCCGTAGAAGCCGATGAGATTGCGCACCCAGCCCAGCAGCGAGATGTCGGCAATGGTGTATTCATCGCCCATGATCCAGTCGCGATCCGCAAGCCGGCTCTCCATGACGGCGAGCAGGCGCCTGGACTCGGCGGCATAGCGATCGCGCGGGCGCTTGTCCTCGTATTCGCGTCCCGCGAATTTGTGGAAGAAGCCGAGCTGGCCGAACATGGGGCCGACGCCGCCCATCTGGAACATGAGCCATTCGATGGTCTCGTAGCGGCGCGCGGAATCTGCAGGGAGAAACTTGCCGCTCTTTTCCGCCAGATAGAGGAGGATCGCGCCGGATTCAAAAAGGCCGAGCGGTTTTCCGCCGGGGCCGTTTGGATCGATGATAGCCGGGATCTTTCCGTTCGGATTGAGCGACAGGAACTCCGCCGAGTGCTGATCGTCGTGATTGAAATCGACGAGTTGCGCTTCATACGGCAGCCCGGTCTCTTCCAGCATGATCGACACCTTAACGCCATTGGGCGTGGGCAGCGAATAGAGCTGGATGCGGTCGGGATGATGCGGTGGCCAGCGATGGGTGATCGGGAACGACGACAGGTTTGACATGGAATGCTCCGATGGCGACCGCGTGCTAGATGGTTTCTGCCGCAGGCGGCGTCAACGCATATCCGCCCGCAAAAGCCGAATGGCGGATATGCACCCAATCGCCGTCATGCCGCCGCATCCACGGCGTGCAGATAACGATGGAACGAACGATCCACCGCCGCGCGGCCGTTCCCGATGATGTTGCGGCCCCAGGTATAGCCATACACATTCTGGAATGCGCGCCTCGCGAGCAACTTGCGGATGTGTTCCACCTCCGAAGGACGCATCGGAATGAGATTTGGATAGGAATACATGAAGCTCACACTCTTGCGATCCTGGACCACCTGCAACGCATCGCCGGGGAAAAGAGCGCCGTCCGGACGGTTGGCATCCTGCCAGTGCAGCGCCGTGCTGCCGGGGAAATGGCCGCCGCAGCGCAACAGCGTGACGCCTTCGGACAGCCGGAGCTCTTCGCCGCTCCAGAGTTTGATCGCGCGCGATGGGCGCATGATCCACTGCGCGTCGGCTTCGTGGAGATAGATCGGCACGCCGCCGAGCGCTTCGCTCCACTCCGTCATCGCGGAATAGAAGTGCGGATGGGAGATCGCGATGAGATCCACGCCGCCCTCTTCCTTCAGCCGCGCGACAGCCTCTGGCGTGACCAGGCTGGTGGATTCCCACATGATGCGAAACCCCGCCGTGGGCAGAACCAGTGCGCGCTGGTTGATCGCGAATGACGGGCTGGTGCCGACGCCGAGAAGACCGCCATCCTCTTCGAAGCGCACGGCATGGGCGCGCGCAAGTTGATCCATCGTGGTCCAGCGCTGGCCCTGCCAGCCGACATACTGCCGTTCGTCGCTGCAGATCGGACATGTCGGCGGTTGTCCCGCCGATGGCGCGAATTGCGTGCCGCAGGTCTCGCACATCCAGGCGCGCATTATTCCGCTCCGATCGCGCTGGGCGTGAGACCATTTGCCCTGCACCAGTCGAGATATTGCGTGCGAAGGCCCGGCGTGTCGGTGAAACCGGTCACATTGCCGTCGCCGTCCAGATATTCGAGGCGGCCCGACATGCTGATCTGCACAATGCAGGGCTCGTCGCCGATGCATTGCCAGCTGTCTTCGTTGCCCGGCGGCTCATAGACGTAAGCCCCCGGGCCGGCGATCTCGCCTGTCCCGAGCAGCGCGCGCCGGCCCGACACGTTGAATGCGTGAACGAAGCCTGCATGGCGGTGGCGGCCGATGACCACGCCCGGATCCACGCGGAGCTGCAGCGTCCGTTCCTCGCCGGCAAAGCGCAGCGGGCGGGCATGGACGCCGGGTTCAAGCGGCATCCAGTGCTGGTCCCGCGTGTGGATGGGGTGCGACGTCCGGTCCATGACCTTCCTCCATTTATCTCGATGTTAAGATAATAGGTCCAGAATATCTCGACGTCAAGACAAATTCTGCTAGGATCGCGGCATGAGCAAGAAAACCTCCGAGTCCGCGGCCTTGCCGCATGACCACGTGGCGCGCGTGCAGGCGCAATGGCGCCGCGAACTGCCCGATGTGGACATGGAGGGCGCGCGCATCCTGGGACGCGCCCGGCGCATCACCCTGCTCTCGCGCGTCGAGATCGAGGCGGTGTTCGCACGCCACGGCATCGACACCGGCGAGTTCGACGTGATCGCAACGTTGCGCCGGTCGGGTCCGCCCTATGCGCTGCGGCCGACGGAACTGTTTCAATCCCTGATGATCTCGTCCGGCGGACTGACGGACCGTCTCACCCGGCTGGAAAAACGCGGTTTGATCCGCAGGCGTCCTTCCGAGGAAGACAGGCGCAGCCTGCTCGTGGAACTGACCGCAAAAGGCCGGGCCGTCGCCGAGGCGGCGCTGCGCGAGGACATGGCGATCGAAAACGCGATGGTCGGCGCGCTCACCCGTGATGAGCGCACGGAACTCATCGGGCTTCTTCGAAAGCTCGCGGCCGGCGTCGAAGCACGCGCGGAATCAAAAGCAGGCGACGCGGCCTGACGCGCGACGCTTGCCATCGGTGCGGCGAACCATTTCCCGTGCGGCGCGTGAACCGGCACACCTTTGTGACTATGCCAGCGGCCAGCGGCCGAGGTGACTGTGCGTCGTCTTGCCGAGTTCGCTGTGCACCAGAACGAAATCGCGCACCTGCCATGACACCGGCGCAATGGCGCGCGGCTTCACCCGCACCGCGTCGTAGGTGAGCGTCACATGCGGCTCGAACTCGCCGCGCGTGGCGCCGCCCAGGCCTGCACTTGTGAGCGACACGCGCAAGGCATCGTGCAAGCTGCGCCACTGCGCCTTGTCCCCGGTCAGCACAAAGGGATAGACGCCGGTCGAATTCCGGAACGACTCCGCGCGCCCGAACTGCACATCGAATGCCGGAACATGAACCTGCGCCGCCGCGGAGCGGGCGAGATTCACGATCTCATCGGGCAGCGCGACCCAGTCGCCCAGATGATACAGGGTGACGTGAAGATGCTCCGGCAAGATGAGATTGGACGCGAAACCGTGCGCAGCCTTCATCTCTTCCGCCATCGCATAGATGCGCGCGGCGGTTTCTGCATCCGGCAAGGCCGCGAGAAAGATGCGATGCTTTTGCGAAGGGCCGAACTTGCGACGGGGTTTGCGTGGCATGAGATCTCAGGTCAACGCAGCAGGCGACCGATAGCCCCTGCCCACAAGCGAGGCGATGAAGCCGACAATGGTTACAGCCAGAAGCCCATAGACAATGAGCGCGCCGGCCGTAATCCCGCCTGCACCGATCGTCGCTGCGCCCGCGTGCACGGTCGGATGCAACAGGGAGAGCGCGCGGCTGCCGAACTGCAATATCAGCAGAAGAAGATAATAGAGCGGGATCATGGCGCGATATCGCAGGAGCACCAAAACGCCGAGCAACGCGATCGTCAGGCCATAAAGTCCCTGAAGCGCAAACAGGGACAGCACTTGTGCCGAACCCGCGGCACCGAAACTGTCGACCGGAATGCCGTCCGCACCCGTGGCCACGCTATGGGTGTTGATCATCGAATTCGTGCCGATGACCAGCCGCATCAACACGACAGGCACAAGCAACCAGACCGCGAGCCAGTGACCGCGAAAATTGTTGTCGAATTGTCTGGGGAAAATCCGGTTCAGCATCACACCCCGCCGCTTCAGCCGCGCAGACATGTTGCAGCGTCTCCCGCGCCCGGAAAAGCCTGGGCGGGCACCAGACAGGCGCGATTCCGCTTTTCGATGGCAAATGCGGAGGAAACTTGCTGCGGCAGGACACGGTTCTGACCTCATCGGCAAGCAAAACGATTCGGGGGTACCTAAACTTCCATGCCGGAGAGAAGACCTGGGCGCGGCCCGGCAATACCGGCCTCCTTACGATCTGCACTATCCTTCAGAGGTATACGGACGGACCCACCATCGCGCGCGGGGGTCCGACGCCCGCAAGCCGAAGCTCGCGGGCGCAGGATTTCATCGCTCAATTCGGAAGCGGCGTGCCGGCCGGCTGCCGCGTCGCGATGTTCGCGCGGTTGAACAGGTTCACCGTCGCAATCCACATCACCAGCGCGGCGAGCTGCTTCTCGTCGAAATATTTCGCGGCGTTGTTCCACACTGAATCGGGGACAGGATCGCGCGCGTCGAGCGTGGTGACCGCTTCGGACAGCGCGAGCGCCGCGCCTTCCGCATCCGAGAAATACGGCGCTTCGCGCCAGCCCGCGACGGCGTGAAGCCGCTCGTCCGTTTCACCATCCTGCTTGGCGTGCTTGGTGCCGATATCGACGCAGAAGCCGCAGCCGTTGATCTGGCTCGCGCGCAGATGCGCAAGATGGAGCACCTTGGGTGGAATGCCGGTCTTCTGCACGGCACCGATCAGCGCCTGGATTGCCTGCACGGAGCCCGGCACCAGCGCGGCGGGATTCTTCATTCTGGACTGCAACATACCTATCTCCTGTCACATCGGGTTGACGTCGTTCGTCTTCCCTATGACGGACCGGACGGACGGAATGTGACCGATGAACGAGACGGAACTTCTGGCGCAGCGCTTCGAGGCCAACAGGGACCACCTTCGCGCGGTCGCCTTTCGCATGCTGGGCTCGCGCAGCGAGGCGGAAGACGCCGTGCAGGAAGCGTGGCTGCGGCTTTCCCGGGCGGCGCCGGACGCGATCGAGAACCTGACCGGCTGGCTGACGACCGTGGTCGGCCGCGTATGTCTAGATCTATTGCGCACGCG
Source organism: Rhizomicrobium sp. (assembly GCA_035465595.1). Lineage (GTDB taxonomy): Bacteria > Pseudomonadota > Alphaproteobacteria > Micropepsales > Micropepsaceae > Rhizomicrobium. The sequence continues at coordinate 10,102 of DATIVW010000165.1, forward strand.
CAAGATGCGCCATGAGGAAGCCATCGGCTCCGAAGCCGAGGCCGTGGCGAACGACGACAACGCCGAGCGCGACGTTGCCCTCGCCGATTCCATCGGCATGGCGATGCTGGCCGTGCTGGGCACGCTGTCGCCATCCGAGCGCGTGGCCTTCGTGCTGCACGACATGTTCAACCTGCCCTTCGAGGACATTGCGGCCATCGTCGGCCGTTCGCCGGTTGCGGCGCGGCAACTTGCAAGCCGCGCGCGGCGGCGGGTTCAGGGCAAGCCGGCCGTGTCTGAAACCGACCGGCAGCGGCAGCGCGAGATCGTGAACGCGTTTCTGCTGGCCTCGCGCGGCGGCGAATTTTCGGCGCTGCTTGCGGTGCTCGATCCATCCGTCGTCGTGCGCGCCGATGCGGCGGCGATCGCGCTCAGCGCGGCGCGCGCCGCGGCGGGAGCGCCTGAACTGACAGGACCGGAGATGCGCGGCCCCGAACATGTGGCCAGGCTGTTCCATGGCCGGGCAAGAGCGGCGCGGCTGGCGTCGGTGGACGGTGCGCCGGGGCTCGTGGTCATTCTGGGCGGCGAGTTGATCGCGGTCTTCGAGTTCACGATCGAAAACGGCGCCATCGCGGAAATCGCGCTCACGTCGGACGCGAGGACCATCAAGGCCATGGCGCTGGAATATTGATCAGCGTTTCAGATAACCGGTCACAAGGCGCGTGCCCTCGTCGATGAGCGTCTCCATGGCGTCATCCGGCAGCGCCTTGGAGCGATGCAGCACCGCATTGTGCGTCAGCGCCTCGATCGCCGTGACGCAGACGAACGAAGCCATTTCCAGATCGGCGACGCGTATCTCGTCGCGGTGCTTCTCCAGATACGCCCTGAACAGGTCGTAATTTTCGCGGCTGAACGTTTCCTGCTTCTCGAACCTTCCCACGCGCGGAATCTGCTCCGCCAGCACGCGGTGCAGCCTGGGATCGACGCGATGCGCCTTGAGGGCGATGGCAACGAGCTTGCGCACCGCCTTCTCCACCGGTTCGGCCATCACCTCCGCCAGCTCGCCCCGGACCGTGCGCAGGATCTGCTGTTGGTGACGATCGATGACGGCGGCGACGAGCGCCTCCTTGGTCGGGAAATACTGGTAGAGCGATCCGACGCTGACACCCGCCACCTCGGCGATGCGGTTGGTGCTCGCCTTGTCGAAACCTTCCCGCACCAGAATGCGAGCGGTGGCTTCGACCAGTGCGTCCACCGTCGCGCGCGAGCGCGCCTGCGAAGCTTCTTTCCGGGGATTTACGGCCGCCCGTCGCGCCATCTTCCGCGTCGTCCAATGCGAGTTTCAAACGCGAATGATCGCTCATATTCTTGAAGAACGCAATCGACGCAAAGGAGCCGCATCATGCAGGAGACATTGCAGCGACTGTTCCAATACAAGGCCTGGGCGAACGATGGGCTGCTGACGGCCCTGGCCGGCCTCGGCGAGACGTCGCCGGTGACAGGACTGGCGATCAAGGCGCTCAGCCACACATATGTCGTGGACCGCATCTTCGCCGCGCACATGAAGCAGGAGCGGCACGGCTACGCATCGGCAAACCTCGACAACATGCCGTCGCTGGACGCATTGTCCGCAGACATCCGGGCGAGCGACGTGGACTATATCGACTACGTGTCCGCGCTCGGCCGCAACCAGCTCGACGAACGGATCAACTTCATGTTCACGGACGGCGCCCCAGGCCGCATGTCGCGCGAGGAGATGCTCATGCACGTGATCACGCATGGCGCCGGCCACCGCGGCCAGGTCAGCGCGCTCATGCTCCTGAATGGCATGACGCCGGTGAAGGACGGCTTCACGACCTTCCTGCACGAGGCGGAGGCTTCCGCGCGGCGGCGGGCGGCATGAGCGCACGCGCAAGCTACGGCATCGACGCGCCGGGCGTGGTGCGCGCGCATGTGGTAGCCGGCATCGTGCTGGCCGTTGTTGCGGCCGCGCACTTCGCCTGGCCGCGGACAATTCCGCTTGCCGCATGGGCCGGCGCAGGCGCGGCGCTTCTGGCCGCTCTTCTTCTCTTCTATGCGGCGGTCATGCTGTGGTCGAGCCTCGTGTCCAAGAAGCGGCTGTGCGATCGGCTCGTCACGGCGCTTGCACTTCGCGGCGACGAACGGGTGCTGGACGCAGGCTGCGGCCGCGGGCTGGCGCTCATCGCCTGCGCGAAAAAGCTCACCACCGGCAGCGCCGTCGGCATCGACCTGTGGGCCGCCAAGGATCAGTCGGGCAACACGCCCGAGGCGACAATGGCCAACGCGGTGGCGGAAGGCGTCGCCGGCCGCGTCAGGATCGAAACCGGCGACATCACGAAGCTCCCCTTCGCCGACGCGTCGTTCGACGCCATCATTTCGATGATCGTGATCCACAATATCCCGTCGCAAGCGGCGCGCGATGAGGCGCTGCGCGAGCTTGCGCGCGCGCTGAAGCCGGGCGGACGCATGGTCATTTTCGACTTGATGCACACCTCGCGCTATGCCGAGGTGCTACGGGACGCGGGACTGAAGGTCGAGCTGCTGTCTCGCGATCTGTTGTGGCTCGTGCCTTGCCGTTCGCTGCTCGCGCGCAAGCCGGGATGAAAGCTCAGCCCTCTTTTCCCGCCAGCCGCAGCAGCAGCGGATTGGATTTGGGTTCAGCCACCTTCACCAGCGTGTTCACGTCGCGGTGGCGGAACAGCTCGTCCTGCCCGCGCACCTTCAGCATCGTGTCGGAGACATAGCTCCAGCTGCCGTCGGGATTGAACGTGATCTCCAGGCGGAAGGAATCGGTGCGGAAGGCGTATTCCAGAAAGTCGGTGGAGCAGATGCCGTAACTGGTCTGCCCGCGCGTCGCGCTGACCACCAGCTTGGTGTCGTCCGGCTTGGCGTAACCGGACGAAAGCGCGGTCTGCCCGCGCGGAATGGTCAGCGACTGCAGCACCAGCCCCGTCGCCGGCTCCCACAGCCAGTAGCCCACCTGGTCGTGAAAGGTGCTCAGCTCTTCGGCGGTGGTGATGTGCACGTGATAGCGCAAGCCGTAGAACAGCTGCGGGCCGTTGGCCTGCGGATCGATCGGCTGCATGTCGATGCGCTCGATATATTTCCGCCGCTCCGGTCCCTCCGCCTTGGGATTGACGTCGATGCCCCTGGCGCTTTCCCACACCCCGGCAAGCCGCCGCAACGGCCCAAGATTGGCCAGCGTGTCCGGGTCGACATTCTCCGGCTCGGTGAAGATGTCTTCGGGAAATGGGTTCATGATGCTGCCTGCCCCGCCGGTTCCGGGCCATTGTAAGCACCGAACGGGAGGCGCAAACAATCGCGGCGAAACCGCATGGCGCACAGGGCCGTTATTCCAGAAAGCCGGGGATGATCGCGATGTCCGACTATGAACTCTACTACTGGTCCGTGCCGTTCCGCGGCCAGTTCGTGCGCGCGGTCCTGGCTTATGCCGGAAAGACCTGGACCGAAGCGGGCGACGGCGCCATCGGCAGGCTGATGGAAGGCCCGGCCAAGAAGATGCCGGTGCCGTTCATGGGGCCGCCGCTGCTGATCGACAGGCGCGCGGAATTCGCCGTCTCGCAGATGCCCGCGATCGTCCTCTATCTGGGCGAGACGCTGAGGCTTCTGCCCGATGATCCTGCCCTGCGCGCGATGACCATGAAGATCGTGTGCGACGCCAACGACGTCATCGACGAGATCACCTTGCAGGGCGGCATGCAGATGTGGACGGAGGCGCGCTGGAAGGAATTCGTCCCGCGCCTGAAGAAATGGATGTCGTTCTGGGAAGAGACCGGCCGCCGCCACGGATTGAAAAAGGACTCCGGCTTCCTGCTGGGCGGCAACAAGCCCGGCATCGCCGATGTGGTGACGGCCACGCTGTGGGGGACGATGACCGGCCGTTTCAAGAAGCTGGACGCCATGCTGAAGAAATCCGCGCCGATGACGGCGGCGCTGACACAGCGGGTCTCCGCCCTGCCCGCGCTCAAGACGCTCGCCGCGAAAGCACGCGAGGATTATGGCGACTCTTACTGCGGCGGGCAGATTGAGAAATCCTTGCGCAAGGTGCTGGGCGCCTGACGCCGCGCAAAAACATTCCGAGAGGGAGAAGACCAATGCCGAAAATCTATCGTGACATCGCCGTCAACGACATGATGGGCACCGTCGAGAACGCGATGCGGCATGTGCTGGACTGCTGGGCGGAGCTTCCGCCACCCATGCAGGACGCGATCGACCAGTTCCGCGTTCAGCTCGAGAGCGCCATCGATTCCGTCTACGTCGTGAAGCGCGCGCTCGACACGCAGGTGCACGAGAGCCGCGATGCCCCGGACCAGGCGCCCTAGATAATTCGCTACGCCTTGTGCGAGCGCGACTGCGCGCACACGACCGACCAGTGGATCCGCCAGACGCCGTCGGCATCGTGGTGGAAGCCGGCGATGTAGTTGACCTTGTGCGTCATCGGCACGCCGTCGTTCACGCTGTCCTCGTTGTAGGTCGAGCGGTAGACAGCCATGTCGCCGGAATCCGAAACATCCACCGTCTCGTCGATGAGGCCGAGATGCCATTGCGGCGAATATTTGAATGCCATCGACAGCCCGGCCTTGTCTGCATCCACGCCGACCGAGGGCGCGCGCATGCTTTCCATGGAATAAAAGTCGGGCGCATCGAATTTCGTCGCCTTGGCGACATCCTTCGTGTTGATGCCGGCAACGATCTCAGCGACATCGGCCTTGATCATGGCCGCGATCCCGGATTTGGACGCGGCCGACGCCGGCGCGGAAACCGCGAGCGCCAACACTGCAACCGCCGCCAAGTGGAAACCCCGCATGACCGCCTCCCCTGTGCGTGACGGGCGATCCTAGCACTCCGGCCCGGCTAGTGCATGTCCATCGCCGGCGTTCCGTCCGACCACGTCCCCACCGGCACGAGGAATGTTCCATAAGCATCCGGCGCCGTCGCAAAGGGGTGCAGCACCGGAGAGCCTTTCAGGTTGGCGCCCATGTCGCCGTCGCTTTTCGCGGCGACGAAGAACATCAGGTGCGGATGCCAATGCCCGCCCGACGTGCCGAGCTTCTGCTCCTTCGACAGCATGAACGACATCGCGCCCGGCTCCGGCATCACATAGGTCTTCGCCGCGATCTCCGCCTTCGTGCGTTCGATCATCTGGGGAATGGAGAGACCGGCGAACACCCATTTCGCGCGCTCCAGATCGTGCGGCAGCACGCTGCGCGCCGCGGCGGGATTGAGGCAGTCCGGACCGCGCACGGCCGGATTCCAGAAGATGGGATTGGTGAGCTCCGCCAGCCATGCGCGCTCCACGAAGCAGACGAAGCCGTTGCTGCCTTTCACCGCCGTCTCATAACCATGCGGCGTCAGCACCATGACCGTTGCCTGATCGGAGATCGACGGCGGCGCGGCGCTTTTCGCCAGCGCGATCTCGGCGTTGCGGTCCATCATGTACTGGCCGACGGGCGCCATCGCCGTGGAAGGCGCGGCCTCAGCGGCGGAAGCCGCGAGCAACGCCAGGCAAAACGCCGCCGCACTGTTCGATGCCATACATTTCATCGCAATCCCCCTCGCGAAAGCCAGACTGTCCTGCCGGCGCGCGACGCTCCGCAAGTCACATCCTTGCGATAACCCGCCCGGGCGGGGCGAGCGTGCGCAGGAAAGCCCGCACTTCGGCGGGCAATAGACCGCGTTCGAACGCCGACAGCGATGCGCGCGTCCAGGCGTCCGGCGTGAGCGCCCGCTCCAGGGCATCGCGCTGCGCGGCCTGTGCACGCGACAGCGGCAGCCGCGCCGCCTCGCGCAGAAGCAGCAGCAGCTCATGCACCAGCCGCATGGCGCGGAAGGCGTCGAACATCGCGGCGCTGCGCACGCGGCTGCCGCCGAACAATTCCTGCACCACGCGCTGCCCCGCGCCCAGGCAATCGTAAGCCGCGCAGCCGGACATGCCCGCCCGCACGTCATGCACCGCGCAGCGATTGTCCGGTGCAAGATGGCGGCAGGCCTCGCCCGCTTTCTTGTCGAAGGCAAACGACGATGAACGGTCGAATGCAAGCGCGACGCAGCACAACGCCGCGCAGCGCGCGCAATCCGCGCGCAGCTCCGGAAGGGGCATGGGACGTTTCCTGAAATGTGTGGGGCAAAAGAAAACGCCGACCCTTTGGGGGCCGGCGCGATCTGGAGAGGCTAGGAAACGGAGAGGCGGGTCGTCAAGCCGGGAAAGCGGTCCGCGTTTCTGCCTTTTCGCCGGTGGCCGTCACCCCCTCACATGTCATGGCCCACCGCAGAGTGGGCCACCCAGGTGAAGCAGTTTCTCTTTTTCAGAATTGAGCGAGGTTTCACCTGGGTGGCCCGCTTTTGCGGGCCATGACAGTTTTGGGTTGGCGTTACTGCGCGGGCGGCACGCTCGCATAAAACCCCTTCGTGCCGGGACACGCCTCCAGCGCGCGCTTGTAGCCGTCGCGCGCGGTGACGCGAGCCATGTAGGCCTTCTCCACATCGTCCAAGACGATGCCGCCGCGCCTTATGGCGAGGTTCAGCGTGTAGGCGACGGAAATGTCGGCGGCGGTGAACGCATCGCCCGCCATGTAAGGCGCGCGCGCAAGCTGGCGCTTCACCAGCTTCATGCGGTTGTTGAACTGGTTGAGTGCCCAGCGCGCGCCCCAATTGTCGCGCTCGCCCTGCGGCGCGACAAAGCCGCTGACGACGACCACCTGGATGTTCGCCCCAAGTCCCGCTTCGCCCAGATGCAGGAATTGCTGATAGAGGCCGAAGGCCGGATCGTTCGGCGCGGGCGCGAGTTTAGCCTTCGATTTATCGCCATAGCGGGCGAGCAGATATTCCATGATCGCGATGGACTCGACCATCGTCGTGTCGCCATCCACCAGCGCCGGGATGAACCCGCCGGGATTGATCGCCAGAAACTCCGGATCCTTCTCGACACCCGCGAGCAGATCGACGGAGCGCAGCTTGTACGGCAGCCCCATCTCCTCGAGGAGCCAGATGACGCGAAAGCCGCGCCCTTCGCCGTAGACGGTGAGCATGTGCTACCTTTTTTTTCTGAAGCAGATGAACGTGCGCGTGGAGCTTATTTTGTGGAAGGTCGGCCAACCGCCAACAACTTTGGGAGCTGACCATCTCTAATAAACCCAGCTTCTAATGCAGCAGCTTTATTCAAAATCGCCGTTTGCGCGTGGCGATCCCACGTACTTCCATGCTCGGTCTCGGGGAGAGCAAATCGAATCTGGTGCTTTACCGCATCGCCTGATTTGGCACCAACTGCTCGTGCAAATGCTTCGCAGAAGTCATCAAAATTTTCGTCCAAATCCCGCCCGGGAGAACCCGATTTTTCCCATTTGTCTGCAGAACCAAAGAGGCCGACAAGCCTCTTGTATAAGACGCGCCGAACATCACCTGTCCAAATCTCTGGTTGATGAGCCATGCCGCCCTCCTTTTCGTAGAAATTCGAACCACGGCGGCAGCATACCTATCGCCCGAGCAACGGTCGACTTCGTCCTGCCCATCACCCTCTCAACCCTCTGCGAAACGCCTTGTCGCGCTTCAGATGCCACTCGCGGCTCATGGCGGCGCTGCGGGTTTGGTGGCGTTCGGCATAGAGGATTTCCCATTGCCGCCCGCGCGTGGACTTGGCGCCCGTGCCTGCGTTGTGCTGCTTCAGCCGCGCGTCGAGATCGACCGTCCATCCGACATAGGTCAGGCGCCCGTCGCGGCTTCCCAGAATGTAGATGTAGCAATGCACGCGGGCGGTCCTTGCGACGCAAGCCGGATATTGAATCGCAAATCCCGCGCGCCGCAACGCCGCCGCAGTTTGCCGCCGCTGGCGCGTCACCATCCCCAAATGCCCGCCCGCCTCACGCCCGCGCGCGGATGATCGTCTTTCCCGCGTGCCGGCCGGGCGCGTTGAAGGCGGCGACGGCCTCGTTGAGCGGCGCGATGGTGCCGATATTCGTGCGCAGCCGCCCGTCCCGCACGCGCTGAACGACCTCGGTCAGTTGCGCGCGATCGGACTCGACCACGAAATCGATCGCGGTGCCGTTGGCGGGCTTCACCTCGCCCGGCCCCACGATGGACACCACCGTTCCACCGGCGCGGACCAACCGCGCGGAGCGATTGCCGATATCGCCGCCGATGAGATCGAACACCAGATCGACCTTGCCGACATCTTCCAGCCTGTCGTGATCCAGATCGGCGAACTCGTTGGCGCCGAAGTCGAGCGCCTTCTGCCGGTCGGCGGCGCGCCCGGTGCCGATCACATAGGCGCCGAATTCATGCGCGAGCTGCGCCACCATCGAACCGACGGCGCCGGCTGCGCCATGCGCGATGACGCTCTGCCCCGCGCGCAACCGGCCGTGATCGAACAATCCCTGCCACGCGGTGAGGCCCGAGATCGGCAGGCTCGCGCCCACGGTGAAATCCACGTCGCCCGGCAGCGGCGCGAGGTTGCGCGCCTCGATGGCGATGTGTTCCGCCAGCGTACCGTCGCGATACCAGTCGGCAACGCCGAACACGCGTTGACCGATGGAAAGCCCCGTCGTGCCGTAGCCGAGCGCCGTGACCACGCCGGCCAGCTCGTGCCCGGGGATCGTCGGCGTGCGCGCGCGGCCCATGCGATCGGACCAGGTCGAAGGCCACGTCAATTCCGTGCCGACGAATCCCGATGCATGAATCTGGACGACGACATCGTTGATCGCCGGTTTCGGTTCGGGGCGATCCGTGAGTTTCATGCCGCGCGTTCCCGCGGCCTGGTCCGTCACCACGATTGCTTTCATCGGAATGCCTCCTCGGCGTTAGAGCGTGCCGTCTTAATCGAAGCCATTCGCGGAATTGAAGTGACAACTCTGGTTCCACGCGCATGTGTGTTTGGAGCTGCATCAGGCTTGACTCCCGCTCCATGTGTTCTTATTTTGTTCTGTTCGATATTTTGCCGGATCGCGCGGAAAAAGCGCTCCGGCAAGCAGGAGAACTGCGTCTGCCGCGAAAGCTGGAAGACGGGATAGGGGGAGAGGGAGGGGGATAGCGAAAAACGTGAAAACGACTGCTCCGAATCTCTTCCAGCCACAAGATGTTGTGAAACCGCGAAATCCGGAGAGCGAAAATCGACATTCAATTCGGGATTGCGCCTCGCTTGGCCTTTCGCGTTTGCCGCCCAATCCGGTCACTGGACCGGACGACTACTCCCAAACATGCGGGATCATGCTTTCGGCATGGCTTCGCGATAATTCCACAACGACTCAAATCCGCGACGGAACCGCCATGCGAGCGCGATCAGCAGGACGAGATTGAGAGCGCCCCACGCGTAACTCTTGGTGATCACCATGTGGAAGAAGAAAATGATGACGACGAGCGGGGTCAATATGGCGATGCCGAGCGGGGTTGTCCTCGGAAGAAACATCGCGCCGCCCCCGAGCAGGCAGCACAGGCAAAGCAGAGGGTTCATGAAGAGCGATTGCGCCATCGCTTTTTCAAGGGCGGTGGCAGCCTCGGCGGCATCTTTTACAGGATCGTTCGTGATAAAGCCGATGATTCCGACACCGAAATACCAGCACGCGAATATCAGCCTTACTGCCGTCCAGGCTATCTTTTCGATCACGGCATGCCTCGCTCGATTGCGGTGAATAAGCATGTCTGTACACGAAACAGGTAACCATAACAGAAGCGCTCTTGGCCGTCGAACGGCTCACTCCCACTCGATGGTGCCGGGAGGTTTCGAGGTGATGTCGTAGACCACGCGGTTCACGCCGCGCACTTCATTCACGATGCGTGTGGAGACGCGGGCCAGGAAGGAGTGCTCGAACGGATAGTAGTCCGCCGTCATGCCGTCGCTGGAGGTCACCGCGCGCAACGCCAGCACATAATCATACGTGCGGCCGTCGCCCATCACGCCCACGGTGCGCACCGGCAGGAGCACGGCGAAGGCCTGCCAGATCTTGTCGTAGAGACCGGCGCGGCGGATCTCCTCGAGATAGACGGTGTCGGCCATGCGCAGGATCGCCAGCTTCTCGCGCGTGATCTCGCCCGGCACGCGGATGGCAAGGCCCGGCCCCGGGAAGGGATGGCGGCCCACGAAGGTTTCCGGCAGGCCCAGCTCGCGGCCCAGCGCGCGCACTTCATCCTTGAAGAGTTCGCGCAACGG
>DATIVW010000166.1:0-5438 GCA_035465595.1 Rhizomicrobium sp.
TTTCTGGCGCTGGAAAGCGCAGTGGCCATCGCCGTGCTGGAGATGTTCAATTACGTTGCACATTACGGATTGATTCGAGAGCGGGATGCAGGCGGCAGCCTTGAACCCTTTGCCCCTCACCACAGCTGGAACAGCAGCAACGTGCTGGCCAATCCGATCATCTTCAACATGGGCCGCCATAGCGATCACCACACCCGCCCTTCTGTCCCCTATCAGACCTTGCGCTACATCCAGGAGGCGCCGGAGCTGCCGGCCGGTTATGCCGGGAGCATCCTGCTTGCGCTCGTTCCGCCGCTCTGGCGCAGGATCATGGATCCCAAAGTCCAAAGCTTTCGCGCCGCGACGCGATAGCCGCGCATGACATCGCAGGCACGCACATGGATCGGGTACATCGCCATGTGCATCGGCATGTTCATGGCCATTCTAGACATCCAGGTCGTGGCGAGCTCGCTGACCAACATCCAGCACGCGCTGAACATTCCCGACAACAAGATCAGCTGGATCCAGACCGCCTATCTGATGGCGGAAGTGATCGCCATTCCGCTCACCGGAATGCTGACGCGCGCGCTGTCATTGCGCTGGATGTTCGTGACGGCGACGGCAGGCTTCACGCTGGCCAGCATCGGATGCGCGCTTTGCACCGGCGCCGATCCCTTGATCGCATTGCGCGTGGTGCAGGGCTTCTGCGGCGGCATGCTGATCCCGGCAGTGTTCACGTCGGTGTTCACGATCCTGCCGAAGAAGAACGAGATTCTCGCCACCGCGATGGCGGGCGTCGTCGCGATGATCGCGCCCACCGTGGGGCCGTTCGTCGGCGGCTGGCTGACGCAAACCTATTCCTGGCACTGGATATTCCTGATCAATGTCGTGCCGGGCGTTTTCGTTTGCCTGGTGGCCGGCATCTTCCTTCCCATGGGCGGGCCCGACAGCGGGATCTTCCGCAAGATCGACTATGCGACGGTGCTTCTCGCCGCGATTTTCCTGGGCACGCTGGAGCTTCTGCTGAAAGAGGCGCCGCCCCATCACTGGAGCGGCCTCTATATCTATTCGCTCTTCACGATCTGCGCCGCGTCCGGATCCGCGGCGGGATATCTGTGCCTCAGCCGGCCCTTTCCGTTCGTCGACCTGACGCGCTTTTCGCGGACGTCGTTCGCCGTGGGCTGTTCGCTCAGTTTCGTGGCCGGCATGGGCCTTTACGGCTCGACCTATATCCTGGCGATCTTCCTGGGCGGGGTGCGCGAGCACACGCCGATCGAGATCGGCGAGATCATCATGGTGTCCGGCGCGGTCCAGTTGCTGGCCGCGCCGGTCGCGGCGCTGTCGGAAAGCCGCATCGACGGGCGCCTGCTGCTGGCGTTCGGCTACGCGCTATTCGGCATCGGCCTGCTGATCAACGGGCAGATGACCTATGAGACCGACTTCGACGGGCTGTTCTGGCCCCAGGTGCTGCGCGGCGTCGCGGTGATGTTCTGCATCCTGCCGACGACGCGGCTAGCGATGGAAGGCTGGAACACCGAAGCGGCGCCCGACGCCAGCGGACAATTCAACCTGATGCGCAATCTCGGCGGCGCCATCGGCATTGCCCTGATCGACACCATTCTCGCCCAGCGCGCGCCGGAACATGCCAAACACATCATCGCCAGGCTTCAGGCCGGCGATCCGCTCACGGCGGCGAAAGTCGGATTGCCGACCGAATATTTCCATGGCGTGCCGATGGGGCCTGTCGACCCGTCGATGCGGGCCTATGTCGAGCCGCTGATCCAGCGGGCGGCGCTGGTGGATTCGTTCAACGAAGCCTGGATCGTGCTGGGGGTACTGTTCGTGCTGTCGCTGGTCGCCGTCCTTTTCGTGCGCGGCGGCACATGGCAACCGGGACGCGCGTCGAGCGAAACGGACGACTAATCAGCCAGGGACAGTTGCGCCGGCGTGCTGACCGCCTCGCTGGCTTTCATCTGCCAGATCAGCCCGATGAAAATTCCCTTCGCCCGCTGCAGCAGTGCCAGCACCATCGCGCCGGACAGCGCGCAGAATGCGGAGACGCTGACCCATAGCGGCATGAACAGGACTGCGTTCGCCGTCAGCATCAGGGCGACGACGATATGGCCAGTGACCATGACCGTGAGCCATGCCGGGCCGTCATCGGCGCGGATATGGCCGAAGGCTTCGCCGCAATCGGCGCAGGCATCGACCTGCTTGAGATAGGCGCGGAAGAGATGCCCCGTCCCGCAATTGGGGCAGCGCTGGAGAAAGCCGCGAATCATCGCCTGCTTTGTAGGGTTATTCGATGTGATGGCCATGCCGGGGAAGATGGTGCGCGGGCGAACTCCGGAAAAGGCCTGCTGCCGCCGCGCGGCAATATGGCCGAAATCCGCGGAAAAGCTGGCCCGTCACTGAACTTTCCGGGAACGCGGAACCGAAATCAATCTGACTTAAGTGTTTGTCCGGCAAGGATGATATTGGTAAAAGGCTACCCCGAGGGTTGCCCAGCCGGGAACGCTCATCCGAAACACTGCCCAAGCAAGGAAGCTGTAGTGACCCGATCGCATCGAGCCATTCAACTCCCATATGCCTGCCTGCTTTTCGCGTTTGTTGCCCTTGGCCCCGTCCTCGCCTCCTCTCCGGCGGATGCCGGCATTCTGGACTTCCTGAAATCATCGGTTGGACAGGCCGACCCGGACGCCGCCCCCGCGCAGCAACCGGCCGCCGACAAGGCAGCGGCGGAAGCGTCCGACACCGACGACGCCGCTTTGGGCGAGATTCCCGACCCCGCGCCGGTCGCTGCCAATAGCGCCCTCACCGCGCCGCCCATCGTCGAGCGTGCGGCGCAGCATCTTTATTGCGTCCAATATGCGCGCCTGCGCTCGGGGCTGCAGATCTTCGGCGACGCCAAATACTGGTGGAGCAAGGCGGCCGACATCTACAACCGCATGACCCAGCCTGCGGCCGAGGCGGTCATGGTGTTTTCCGGCAGCAAGCGCATCCGGCGCGGCCATGTCGCGGTGGTGACAGCGGTCGTTTCCCCGCGCGAGATCAAGGTTGACCACGCCAACTGGCAAAACCACGGCGAGATCGATCTGAACATGCCGGTGCTGGATGTCAGCAAGAACAACGACTGGTCACAGGTCCGCGTATGGGACCCGCGATCCGGCCAGTTCGGCGCGCGCATTTACGCGGTGAGCGGCTTTATCGCGCGCCCGGCACCGGTCACGCGCGGCAGCTGATCCCAACTAGCTCCAGTCCTTGCCCTTGTGCGGTTTGCGCACGAGTTCGGGCTGCACGAATGGCGTCGGCGCCGACTTGTTGTCCTTCGCCTTGTCGCCGGCCTTGGGCTTCTTCTTTTCCTTGTTGCTGCGCTGTTCGCGATTGGCCATGGAATCTCTCCGGACTCATTTCGAAGGGGGCGCAGCGTAAATCGCCCGCGGCTTCAAAAAAAGAGGGATCAGCGCGGCGCCAGAATCGCCTCGAGGAGGCCAGCCTTCTCGTCATTCAGCGCGCGCGCCAGGATCTGGCGTACATCGGCAATCTTGCGGGCACTGCGCCTGTCGCCCATGCGCTTCAGGCTGCGCTCAATTCCCTCCAGCGCGTCGTCGGCGGCCAGCAGACTGGCAAGACGCCTGATGTCGATGGGCTTTGACATGAGATGTCTAAATGCGGACTAGTCACGGTTTGGGTGCTGGGCTACTCGAGAATGCCGGGAGGCGTCCCGGAAGCCTTGGGGGACGAATGATCGGACAAGGATCGCTGTGCGTCGTGACGGACGCTTCGTGCCGCGCCAGTTCGCGAACGATCTCGATACAGGCGTGATCGTTTTCAACGCTGCGCATCCATCGATGTTCAGGGGAAGGAAGGAATGGAAGTCCGCAACGTTTGTGGCGTCGCCGGGAGCACGAAGATGCTCGATGAGCCAGAAGCTGTCGCAGTTATACGCGAAGACCTTCAACATGCTTTCGCATCTGCCGGCACGGAGGGAAATCTCGACACAAGGCAGATGATGCAACGGCGGAATTCCGGATGATTTCGGCGGACGCAACCAGGCCTTGTCCCATTCGGATGCTCGACCGCCTCGGACTGGCTCCATCTCCCTTCCCGTAACTCGTTGAATTGGAACGATTTGTCCATGGGAAGCCCCTTTGCGGCTATACAACTAATAGTTGCACATTAGCAAACGCCGGCGCCGGGTTGAAGAGGGGTGGCAGCGCTGAAGCGATCAAGAGCCGCTCGCGGCCGAATAGGACCGCCGCGGCCGTTTTCGCAGCTTCACCAGCGCAGCGACATGCAGGACAGCCCGGCGTCGAGCCTGGCGATCTGCGCAATGGCGAGGGTCTGGACCGCGAGCCCCAGCGACTGGATGAGATCGCGCGTGCGGGGAAAGCCGTCGCCCAGGAAAACCGTATCGCGCACGCGCAGGGCGTTGGCGGCGGCTTCTTCGCCCGGCGGCGTCAGCACCAACCGGAAATCCTTGAACACACCGCTTTGCGCCATCGCCGCCGTGCAGAGGATCGTATCCTCGGCGAGAAGCGCGGACGCGGTCTTGAAGTGGAGAATTCGCGGCGGCGTCTCGACGACGCGTGCATCCCGGCCGAACGATTCTAGCTTTGCCCTGAGCGCTTCGGCGCCGGCGCGGTTGGTACGCTTGGACAGACCGATGAAGATCGCGAGAGGCGTGACGAGCACATCGCCGCCGTCGGCAAATTCGCCGCCGGCAAGCTCTTCGATCCGGCCGAAATGTCGTTGGAGCGCGCCGCGCAGTTCCTCGCGCTCGCCGAGGCGGGATGGCGCGCCGGGCCGCAGCAGAATCGCGCCTTCCGGCAGCACGAAGGCCGGATCCTCGACAAAAATGGAATCGGGAAAGGCCACGAGCGGCGGCAGGACCTCGACAGCGAGCCCGACGTCCTTGAGCGCGCGGACATAGGCGCGATGTTCGGTGCGGAGTTTTTCGAAATCCGGATCGGGCGCGGACGTGCTCCGCAGGCCGCGCACCACGCTCGGCGCCGGCTCCCGCACGATCGCGCGGGTGAAATCGAATACGCGCATGAGGTCTCCCGGATCTGTGCCTTCCCGCGTACGCCAAAACAAAAAGCCCCGCGAGATCACTCTCGCGGGGCTCTTCGTGTTTGTGAAGGCGGGCATCTGTTCTTGGCAGGACTGGCAGCGACCGACTCTCCCGCGACTTGAGTCGCAGTACCATAGGCGCTGGGGGCTTTGACGGCCGAGTTCGGAATGGGATCGGGTAGAATTCCCCCGCTAGTACCACCAGTCCGGCAAAGAACAGATGCGGCGACGCGGGGGCGAACCCTCGCGAAGCGAAAAACACCAAAGACGATTTGTTGTGCTGATCAACGAAGCGCGCGGGCAGCGCGCTGCGATGAAAGAAATACACGTCTGGCCTTATTTCCAGACATGAAACGAGTGCTTGGCGATCAAGCCAATCGAGCGAT
>DATIVW010000167.1:0-3029 GCA_035465595.1 Rhizomicrobium sp.
AGGCCCTCCATGATGTCGAACAACACGACATCGCCGAGTTCCTTGGTGGCGATGAGATGGGCGAGCGTGCCGCCGATCTGTCCGCCACCGATGAGCGCGATTTTGCTGCGGGCCATGAGGATTTCCTTCTGGAATGGGTCGTGCCGGTTCCTAGCGCGGGGGTAAGGGTCCGGCAAGGAAGCCGAAGGACGCAGGGAAAGGCCCCAAAATTGCGGGGCTATGGCTCGGCGATGTCGCCCAGGCGGATGCGCCCGCGCCGGGCAATCAGGGCGAAAGGAACGCAGGCGAGGCATAGGCCGATGGCAAACAGGATGCCGGTGGTGTCGGCGGCGGAATAAAGAAGCAGGGCGGCGCTCTCCAGGACCAGTGCCAGGACAGGCAGGAGCGGATATCCCAACGCCCGGAAGGGGCGTGCAAGGCCCGGCTCGCTCCGGCGCAACACGAAGAGCGCGACGATCACGACAATGGCGCCGATCGCGTTCATCGTTCCGATCAGCCCGAAGACAAGATCGAACGTGCCGCTCAGCGCCACGCCGATGGCGAACAGCGCGGTGAGCAGCATGGCGCCGGAGGGCGAGCCGCCGCCGTTGACGCTCTGAAAGTATTCCGGCAGGAGCCCTTCGCGCGCCATCGAGAAGATGATGCGCGGGCCGCCCATGATGTTGGCGTTGGCGCAACTTGCGACCGTGATCATCGCCGTGACCGCAAACAGAAGCGACGCGACGCCGCCGAAGCTTTGCACGACAGTCGTGAAAGGCAACGGCGTTGCGGCCACGCCGGCAAGACCCAGCGCATAGAGCAGCGCGCCATTGACCGCGACGTACAGCGTTGCCGTCAGCACAAGGCCGATGATTGTGGCGCGTGGAAGATCGCGGCCGGGATCGACGATCTCTTCCCCGAAGTAGAAGGCCGTGTTCCATCCCGCATAAGCGCCGCGCACCAGTTGATACGCACCCACCACCGCCGCCCAGCCGAACACCGGCGCACTCGCCATCGCGGGCGAAATCGGGTGCGACGGCGGAACGAACAGGATGGCCGCAATGCAAAAGACCGCGAGCATCGCGGCCTTGATGAGGCTCGTCAGTTCCTGCAGCGCGCGGCCCTCGCGCAGGCCAAGATAATTGGCGCCAAACAACGCGATCAGCATCGCCAGGGCCACGCCCACCGTATGCTGCGCCGACCACGGCCACACGAGCGGAAGAAAATTGGCGAAG
Source organism: Rhizomicrobium sp. (assembly GCA_035465595.1). Taxonomy (GTDB): domain Bacteria; phylum Pseudomonadota; class Alphaproteobacteria; order Micropepsales; family Micropepsaceae; genus Rhizomicrobium. The sequence continues at coordinate 1,215 of DATIVW010000167.1, forward strand.
GAGATTGCCGCCGCCGAGGTCCCCGCAACGAAGGCAAGCCAGCCGGACCAGCCGACCACCAGGCCGCCGATGTCGCCGAAGGCACGCTGCGCATAATTGTAGTCGCCGCCGGATTTGGGCAGCGCCGTGCCAAGCTCCGAATAGACATTCGCCGTCAGCGCGGCATGCAGCGCGCCGAACACCCACAGTCCCATGATCAGGCCGATATTGGGCACGCTGGCGGCGATGGAGCTGGGCGCGCGCAGGATGCCAGAGCCGATCATGTCGCCCACGGCAACCGCGACGCCGAATGTCACGCCCAGGATCTTGAGAAGATGATGGCGCGGCTGCGCCTCGGAAATCGCCATCATGTCCCCGCTGTGGTGATGCGATGTTAGCGGATTGAATCGCCCGTGGAAGGCATGGGGCCGCGCGCGGCGGCAATATTTTGAATCGCCAGACGCTGGCCGGGAATCTCGATGAAGCGCCAGCCGAGATAGGCAAGGATGAGAACGCAGAGAATATAGAGCGCTGCAAGGCCGTCGGCCTCCATGCCTGTCGCGCCGTTCAGATCCAGCGCCGACGCCAGCGACGCGATCACGAACATCTGCACGAGATAGATCGCGTAGGACCACTGGCCCAGCTTCTCGAACAGGGGCCCCGCCATCAGCCGTGACAGCACGCCGGCATCGCCGGCAAATGCGAGCACGAAAATCGCGAAGACGGGCGGCGCGAGATATTCCAGCGTGCGGTCACCGGGGATGAAGAGCAGGAATGCGAGCGCAAGCAGGAGCGCAAGGACTTCCGCGACACTGCCGTGCAACCACGCCAGCCATCGGCGCGACCAGGCTTCGTGCACCAGCGTGCCGAGGAAAAATCCGTAGATGCATCGCGCGATGCCCCAGTCAAAAGTCTCGCGCATGCCATAGCGCGAATGCAGCGCGAGGACGGCGACGGAAGCCGCGATCAGGACTACGGCGGCGATGCTTCGCCAACGTCCCGCCAGCAACGCGACAAACGCGAAAACGATGTAGGTCCACAATTCGGTGCTCACCGCCCATGCCGGCGTGTTCCAGGTGAGGCCATCGTTCAGTCCAAGCGCCTGCGTCAGGGTGAGATTGGTCGCGAGCGCGAACAGGGAGCGATCGCCCGTGAAGCCTTCGCCCGTCGCCGCATGGCGATAGAACTCGAGCGCAAGGAATGCCGCGAGCACGCAGACATGCAGCGGCCAGAGCCGGAAGAAGCGGCGGAGGACGAAGGGCCGCACTGCCTTCGCATGGGTGAGGCGCTCGCCATAGGCAAAGGCGATGACGAAGCCGGACAGCACGAAGAAGAAATCGACCAGCAGCCAGGAATTTCGCACCAACGGCAGGTGATAGACGAAGCCGCGCGCAGGAAAGTGATGCAGCGCGATCAGCAGCGCGCAGACGCCGCGCCAGCCGTCGAGTGCGCGAAAGCGATGGGCCTCAGCCATGCGCCATCGTCAGGCGCACGCGACAGCGAGGCAAGAAAAAACCGGGCAGGCGCATTCGCGCGTGCCCGGTTTTCGAACTTCGCAAGGATCGAAGAGCCTAGATCGACTCTTTGAGCTCTTTCGCGGCGCGGAAGGCGACCTTCTTGCTCGCCTTGATCTTGATCGCTTCGCCGGTGGCGGGGTTGCGGCCCATGCGGGCGGCGCGCTTGCGCACGACGAGGATGCCAAGGCCGTTGAGGCGGATGCGGGCGCCCTTCTTCAGGTGCTTGGTGATGGTCGCGATCGTGTCGTCAAGGAACGCGTGCGCGGCCTTGTTCGACATCTCGTGCTTCTCAGCCAACTGCATCGCCAGCTGGCGCGTG
>DATIVW010000168.1:0-12594 GCA_035465595.1 Rhizomicrobium sp.
CGGCTCCAGCAGGCGGCGGGCGATGACTTGCGCCTGGATCTCCGCCGCGCCCTCGAAGATGTTGAGGATGCGCGCGTCGCAGAGGACGCGGCTGATCTCGAACTCCAGCGCGAAGCCGTTGCCGCCGTGGATCTGCAGCGCGTTGTCCGCCGCCGCCCATGCCACGCGCGCGCCCAGAAGCTTGGCCATGCCCGCTTCCAAGTCGCAGCGGCGGCCTTCGTCTTTCTCGAAGGCGGCGTGATAGGCGATCTGCCGCGCCACCGCGATTTCTACCGCCATCATCACCAGCTTATCGCTCACCCGCGGGAATTCGAAGATCGGCTTGCCGAATTGCGTGCGTTCCAGCGCATAGCCCAGCCCCAGGTCGAGCGCGCGTTGCGCCACACCGATGGCGCGCGCGGCCGTCTGGATGCGTGCGGATTCGAAGGTCTGCATGAGCTGCTTGAAGCCCTGGCCTTCCTCGGTGCCGAGCAGGTTCTTCACCGGCACTTCGAAGCCGTCGAACCCGATCTCGTATTCCTTCATGCCGCGATAGCCGAGAACCTCGATTTCACCGCCGGTCATGCCCCTGGCGGGGAATATCTCCTTTTCCGTGCCGCGCGGCTTTTCCGCGAGCAGCATGGAAAGGCCGCGATAGCCTTTTTGGTGCGGCAGCGTGCGCACCAGAAGCGTCATCATGTCGGCGCGCGCCGCGTGTGTGATCCAGGTCTTGTTGCCGTAGATCCTGAACACATCGCCCTCGCGTACGCCGCGCGTCTTCAGTTCGGCGACGTCCGATCCGCCAGCGGGCTCGGTGAAGACGGCGGTGGGCAGGATCTCGCCGCTGGCGATCTTCGGCAGCCAGTTTTTCTTCTGCTCGTCGGTGCCGCCGGTGAGGATGAGCTCGCAGGCAATTTCCGAGCGCGTGGCAAGCGAGCCGACGCCGATATAGCCGCGCGACAATTCCTCGGAGACCACGCACATCGCCGTCTTGGAAAGCCCCGAGCCGCCGAAGGCCTCCGGCAGGCTGAGGCCGAAAACGCCCAGCTGCGACAATTCATCGATCACCGGCAGCGGAATGAGTTCGTCCTTCAGGTGCCATTGATGCGCGAACGGCGTCACCTTGTCCTGCGCGAAGCGGTAGAACTGCTCGCGCACCATGCCCATGGTCTCGTCGAGGCCGGGGTCGCCATAGAACATCGCGCCGGCGTGGGTGCGCAGGTAATTCGCGATCCCGTCGCGGACTTCGCGGCTGGTGCCGATGCGCGTCAGCTCGTCGACATCATCGTTCCAGTATTCACCGATAATCTCATTGCCGACACCCATGTTGTAGGGCCGCGCGATTTCGCCCTGGCTCATGGCGATGCCGCCGGCGAGCTGGGCGAGATATTCTCCGAACGCGCATTGCAGGATGAGCTTTTCGATCTCGCCGAAACGCTTTTCGCCGTCGAGCTTGCGCGCCCAGCGCGCCATCTGGCGCAGCGCCTCCACATAGGTCGCGTACCAGGCGAAGGCATGCACGGCGCGCTGTTCGCGGTCGATGGCTTTGGCGTCGACCTTGCCGTTGATCGTCACCTTCGCGGCAACGGCAGCCCGCGCGCCGGCGAGCAGCTTTTCCGCCGCCGTCACGGCGCGATCGCATCTTGAAAGCAGACTGGTGTCGCTCATGGTCCCCGCCATGTCTGAAGCCGTAAATGCTATGCCGAAAACGAGGCGGGTTCAGCCCCTCTGCGCTTCCAGCACGTCTTCATAGGTTTTCAGGCCGGGGCGCTGGGCGTTGACGAGTACCGCCATGTTGCCGGGCAGGTGCTCGTTCTTCCACATCTTGGTGTGGGCGCGCGGAATATCCGCCCACGGGAAGACTTCGCTCATGCACGGGTCGATGCGCCGCTCGACGACGAGGCGGTTGGCCTGGCTCGCCTGCATCAGGTTGGCGAAGTGCGAACCCTGGATGCGCTTCTGGCGCATCCACACATAGCGTGCATCGAAGGTGATGTTGTAGCCGGTGGTGCCGGCGCAGAAGACGACCATGCCGCCGCGCTTCACGACAAGGCACGACACCGGGAAGGTCGACTCGCCCGGATGCTCGAACACCATGTCGACGTCGTTGCCCTTGCCGGTGATGTCCCAGATCGCCTTGCCGAACTTGCGCGCTTCCTTCGTCCACGCGTCGTATTCGGGCGAGCCGACCTGCGGCATCTGTCCCCAGCAGTTGAAGTCCTTGCGGTTGATCACCGCCTTGGCGCCGAGCGACAGCACGAAGTCGCGCTTTGACTCGTCGCTGATGACGCCGATCGCGTTTGCGCCCGACACCGCGCAGAGCTGCACGGCAAACGATCCCAGGCCGCCGGACGCGCCCCAGATGAGCACGTTATGGCCCGGGCGCAGGATGTGCGGGCGATGGCCGAAGAACATGCGGTAGGTGGTGGCGAGCGTCAGCGTGTAGCAGGCCGACTCTTCCCAGGAGAGATGCTTGGGGCGCTCCATGAGCTGGCGGTCCTGCACGCGGCAGAATTGCGCGAACGAACCATCCGGCGTTTCGTAGCCCCAGATGCGCTGGCTCGGCGAGAACATCGGATCGCCGCCATTGCATTCCTCGTCGTCGCCATCGTCCTGATTGCAGTGCACGACGACTTCATCGCCGACTTTCCAGCGCGTGACCTTCGAGCCCACGGCCCACACGATGCCGGAAGCGTCGCTGCCCGCGATGTGATAGGGATTCTTGTGCGCGTCGATCGGCGAGATGGGCGTGCCGAGGCCGGCCCACACGCCGTTGTAGTTTACGCCGGCGGCCATCACGAGAATGAGCACGTCGTGGGAATCGAGCGACCAGGTTGGCACGACTTCCATCTGCATGGACTGCTCCGGCGGGCCATGGCGGTCCTTGCGGATCGCCCACGCATACATGTTCTTGGGAACATGCCCCATCGGCGGAATCTCGCCGATCTCGTAGAGGTCCTTGTAGACGTCCAGCTGCGGCTTGGTCTCCACGGCGGCCATGGCCTTTGCTCCTCAATTCCCTGTCTGTAACGCGCTTGTTTCCGCGCGGTGGCGCAGTTGGCCCAAGGTTTTGCTGCGATGCAACAGAAAAGTGGGTATGTGGCTGTGGAGGAAGGGTTTTTAGAAATAATCTTGCGCGCTATCCGGCCCGGCGGCGGAAGCGGGATTTCCGCGGTTTCCCGCTCGCCTTGGCCACGATTTCCTTCACTTTCACGCTCTGGCGGATGGAGAGCGAGGAACTGGGCGAGCCCTTCTCCGGGTCGCCGAACGCGCGGCCATACATCTTCAGCCGCTGCTCCACCGAGCCCAGGAATTCGCCCTCCCAGTCCGACAGCTTCACGCCGGAAGTCTCGGCGATCTTCCTGGCCTTGCGCAGCGCCTTCAGCGCCACGCGCTTGGCATGCTTGCGCTCGGCCTCGCGCAATTCCTTCGGCGATTTCCGTTTCGGTGTTTTCCCGAATGCCATCAGTGCGCGGTGTGCGGATCTTTTTCGCCGGCCTTCATGGCCAGTCGGATGTTGTCGATGGCGACCGGGCAGGTGAAGTGTTTCGAGCGCGCGCAGTTGGGATTGTAGGCGTCGTTGAAGTCGATGGTCACCGTATTGGGCGGATACGCGCCGAACCCGTCGATGTCGACATAGCGCCCCGCGCCATAAGTCTCCTTGCCGGTGAGGTCATCGGTGAAGAATGCCGACATGTCGGTGATCTTCTTCGGATCGTTGTCGCCGGAATAGAACGGCAGCGTCACCGACTTGCCCTGCAGCGTGAACGTTGCTTCGCCGACCAGATAGAACTGCTTGTCCGTGCCGCGCGAAGTGCGGAACACATGTGGCGGGCGTTTCGGATCGGGCTTGAAACTTGCCGTCACGCGATAGCTGGCGTCATAGGGAAAATATGAAACGCCCTTGAAGTTCAGCGCGTCCGGATTCTGCTGGTTGAAGACGAAGATGCGCCAGCCCATCACGCCGGCATCCACCTGCGTCGGCTGCCCGTCGACATCGACATCCTTGTCGATGGGAATGCTCTTCATCAGTGTGGCGGTGTCGATGCTCTTTCCATCCTTCACCGCCGAAATCTTTCCGCCATGCAGCGCAACCGTCAGCACGCCTTTGGCCTTGGGATCGTGGCTCCAGTGATAGGAACCCGGCTTTCCGGCCGTGCCCTGCAGCACTGCCGTGTCGCCGTCGTGCAGATAGGCTGAGTCCTGGATTTTCAGGATGGCGTGCGGCCGTTTCGCCCACGCCACGTTGGCATCCGCGATTCCCGCCTTCCATTCCTCTTCCGGCGTCTGCGGCGGGGCGGCGGCGCCCAGGAGCAAGGCGGCGGCAAAGGCGGCGGTCAGGACGGCGGCTTTCATGTTTCCCCACGAAATTGCGGCTTTCTGCGGCCCGCAGCCTAGTCCGGCGGCGCGGTTAAGCAAGCGGCAAGGCCGCGATCCCTAGAATTCCAGGATGGATTCGGCGACGGCAAAATCCCGGCTCGACTGGACCGCGATCGCGGGTGGCGTCGCGTTGTCTTACGCCGTCTTTCTGGTCGCGATGTTCTTCGCGCATGACTGGCTGCGCGATGCGAGCGGCATGCCGATCGCCAATGACTTCGTGGATGTCTTCGCGGCGGGAAGGCTGGCGGCGGCCGGCCATGCCGCATCGGCCTATGACTGGAATATTCATCGGGCCGCGGAAGTCGCTTCCGTCGGGCATGATTTCCCCGGCTATTTCGGCTGGCATTATCCGCCGCCCTTCCTGTTCATCGCCGTTGCTCTCGCGCTTCTGCCTTATCTTGCGTCGTTCTTTTTCTGGATGGCGATCACGCTTCCCGCTTATGCGTGGATCGTCTCGCGCATCGCAGGCAAGCGCGACGCACTGCTGTGGGCGCTCGCCTTTCCCGCGGTGCTGCTGGATGTGTCCGTCGGGCAGAACGGTCTTTTCACCGCGGCGCTGTTCGGCGCGATGCTGCTGACGCTTGAGGATCGCTCGGTTCTCAGCGGCGTCTTCCTGGGGCTTCTCACCTACAAGCCGCAATTTGGAATCCTCATTCCCGTCGCACTGCTCGCCGGCGGGCATTGGCGCGCGCTCGGATCGGCAACGCTCACGACTCTCGTGATCGGAATGCTTTCGCTTCTCGCCTTCGGATCTCAGGCATGGATCGCCTTCTTTCACTCTGTCCCGCACACCACGCAGATGATTCTCGCTGGCGGCCATGCAGGCTGGAACAAGTTGCAGACGGTCTATGGCTTCATGCGCTGGACCGGCGCGAGCGACGCGGAGGCCTGGGGATGGCAGCTTGGCGCTGGGGGCCTGTTGGCGCTCGGCATCGCATTCATGTGGCGCAGCCGCATGCCCTATTCGCTGAAGGCCGCGGCGCTGTGTGCGGCCACGCTGCTCGCCACGCCCTATGCCTATATCTATGACTTCCCGCTTCTCGCGCTCGCCATCGCATTTCTTTATCGCCACCGGCCGTTCGATGACCGTGAGGCGGCGATCCTGTTCAGCGTCACCGGTCTGATCGCGATATTCCCGTGGTTCGATGCGCCGGTCGGCCTGGCGGCGACGCTCTTGGTGGCCAGCCTTGTCTCCCGGCGGGGACGCAAATTGGCCCCGGCGAGGGATGTTGCGTTGCAGCACGCCTGACCCCTTAATGGGGCCATGAGCGAGCGCGAAAAGCCCTGGATCTTCCGGACCTATGCCGGCCATTCGAGCGCCAAGGCCTCGAACGCGCTCTACCGCACCAATCTTGCCAAGGGGCAGACGGGTCTTTCCGTCGCCTTCGACCTGCCGACGCAGACCGGTTACGACAGCGACGATGCGCTGGCCAAAGGCGAAGTCGGCAAGGTCGGCGTGCCCATCTCCCACCTCGGCGACATGCGCGCGCTGTTCGACGGCATCCCGCTCGACAAAATGAACACGTCGATGACGATCAACGCGCCTGCCGCTTGGCTGTTGGCGTTGTATGTTGCCGTCGCAGACGAACAAGGTGCGCCGCGCGCATCGCTCACCGGCACGACGCAGAACGACATCATCAAGGAATATCTCGCGCGCGGGACATATATCTTCCCGCCCAAGCCCGCGCTGCGCCTCACCACCGACACGATCGCGTTCACTACGGCGGAGATGCCGAAATGGAATCCGATCAATCTGTGTTCCTATCACTTGCAGGAAGCCGGTGCTGACGCTGTTGAGGAAGCCGCCTTCGCGTTAGCGGCGGCAATAAGCGTGCTCGATGCCTGCAAGGCGCGCGGCGCCATTCCTGACAGCGAATTTCCCAAGGCCGTGGGCCGCATCTCGTTCTTTGTGAACTCCGGCGTGAAGTTCATCACCGAGATCTGCAAGCTGCGCGCGATGGGCCAGGTGTGGGACGAGATCGCGAAGGACCGCTACGGCGTCACCGATCCCAAGCTGCGGCTGTTCCGTTATGGCGTGCAGGTGAATTCGCTTGGCCTCACCGAGCAGCAGCCGGAGAACAACGTCTATCGCATTCTCTTCGGCATGCTGGGCGTGACGCTGAGCAAGAACGCACGCGCCCGCGCGGTGCAGCTTCCGGCGTGGAACGAGGCGCTGGGCCTGCCGCGGCCGTGGGACCAGCAATGGTCGCTGCGCCTGCAGCAGATCGGCGCCTATGAGACCGACATGCTGGAATATGGCGACATCTTCGACGGTTCGAAGGTCATCGAGGAGAAAGTCGCTGCGCTTGTGGCGCAGGTGAAGGACGAGATCGCGCGCATCGAGAAGATGGGCGGCGCGGCGACGCAAGGCGCGCTGGAATACATGAAGGAGCGGCTCGTCGCCTCCAATGCCGCGCGCATGGAAGCGATCGAGACGTCCGACGAAATCCGCGTCGGCGTGAATGCCTACACCGAAACCGAACTGTCGCCGCTCACCGCGGGCAACGGCCATTTCGTGGTGGTGGATGAGGCCGCCGAGCGCGAGCAGATCGAACGCCTGAAAGCCTGGCGTTCGGCGCGTGATCAGAAGAAAGCCGATGCCGCGCTGGCCGAACTGGAACGCGCGACGAAAGAGAACACCAACATCATGCCGGCTTCCATCGCCTGCGCAAAGGCGGGCGTGACGACGGGCGAATGGGCGCGTACCTTGCGTCATGTCTTCGGCGAATATCGTGCGCCGACCGGTGTCGCCGCGACCGGTCCCGGCCGCAACGATCCGCGCATCGGCGAATTGCGCGCGGAAGTCGATGCGGTGTCGAGAAAGCTCGGCCGCAAACTCACCTTTCTCGTTGCGAAACCCGGATTGGACGGACACTCCAACGGTGCCGAGCAGATCGCCATCCGCGCGCGGGATGCCGGGATGGACGTCGTCTATGACGGCATCCGCTTCTCGCCGGACGAGATCGTCTCCACCGCCAGGGAAAAGCGGCCGCACATGATCGGCCTGTCGATCCTCTCAGGTTCTCACATTCCGCTCGCGCGCGACGTGATGGCGAAGCTGAAAGATGCCGGATTGAAAGATGTGAAGGTCGTCGCCGGCGGCATCATCCCGCCCGAAGACGAGGCGGCGCTGAAATCCGCGGGCATCTCCGCCGTGTTCAGCCCCAAGGACTACGACCTCAACGCCATCATGCGCGAGATCGTGGAGTTGGCCGGCGAAGGCTGATCATTTCTTCGGATCGGTCGTGCCCATGTCGGCGGTGAACTTCCACGCGCCTTTCGCGTCTTTCGCCCACACCGTCAGGTAATGCCCGGTCGCGTGATGGCGGCGGCCCTTGTCGTCGGGTCCGCTTTCGAAGATCCAGTGGCCGTCCGTCCAGGCCATGGTTCCATCCCGCGAGACCACGGCATGGTCCGGCTCCCAGCTGAGGACATTGGTCTTGGGATCGCCACTGCCGGAGGTCTCGAAACGCCTGGCCGCTTCGGCCTTGCCGAGGATCGGCGGCTCGCCGCCTGTCCCGAAGATGCGCGCGTCATCGGCCATATAAGCGAGGAAGGCGGCGTTGCTGCCCTTCTCGACCGACAGCTGCGAGAAGGCCTTGTCTGCCGCCATCACGTCATCCCGCGGGTCCGCAGCCCAGGCTGTGCTCGCGATCACAGCAAACGCACCCGCGATCAGTGCAACCGTCTTCATGTTGGCATCCCCCGGCTTTCCACCTGCAATTGTGGCGGCTCTGCCGCAATCCGTCCAAGATTCCGCCGGTAACTATTTGTTTACTATGTCCGCCGGGGCCGAATTTTCAGGACGGCGCCCGCCAGACGCTGGGGAAAATCATGGTCGCTTACCGCCGCATCGATGAAGTGAACGTGCCGCCGGGCCGCAAGCATGCGCTCAGCCACGAGCTTTTCCACGGCCTCACGCCCGAGGAATTCGACAACGAAGCGCGCAGCGTCGCCGACGTGCAGGCGATGACGCCCGCCGTGCGCCGGCGCATGGAAGCCCATCTCACCGAACGGCTGATGACGCCGCCCGACCCGCCGAGCTGGGGGCCGGACTGGATCCGCCACGGCGACAAATACGCGCCCAAGCGCGGCAGCGAAAAGCCTGGCGTCTTCGCGCGCATGTTCAAGCGCAACGAGGAAGAAGATGAAGCCGGGGACTCTTCCGAAGTCGCGACGGACGAGGATTACGTCATCGCGCGCAACATGGAGAAGAGCCGCCAGATCGCGCATTACAAATGGCTTTACGTCGCCGCCATCGGCGTGACGCTCCTGATCGCCGCGATGGCGATGTTCGTCGACTACCAGATCATCCGCGGCGACGTGTGGACGCGCGCCCTGTCCAACGAGTTCATGGTCGTTCCCGCGGCGCTGCAATCCACCGTCATCTTCAAGAGCCTGCAGGTCGTGTTCGCCGTGCTGATCATCCATTTCATGCTGAAGATCACGGGCGTCTATGGCCGCAATGCGATGGTCGTCGCCGCGTTCGTTCTGGCGCTGGTGATGATCGGAAGCCTTGGCTATCTCGTCGCCTACAACAACATGACCGGCGGCACCTCCACCACGCTGGAGCACCAGCAGTCCAATGACGGCGGCAATGCCATCGACAAACTGTTCCAGACCAACGCGCCCATGGCTGCGCAAAGCCCGGTGCAGAACGCCTCGGCCACCAGCGAATATTCGGTGGGCTTGCCCAGGCTTTCGCAGAACTCGCTCGCCGATGCCGACAGCTGGTTCTGGTTCGCCTTCGCATCCGTGATCTTCTTCATCGTGACGATCGTCGCCGCGCTCTACATCCAGGGCTCGGAAAACAACATCCGGAACGTGATGCTGGCGCGGGACTACAAGCATCGCCAGCGCCAGTTCGCGCAGCTGCACCTGTTGCAGCTGGCCGACAAACGCGAAGCGGCGCGCGAACAGGCGTGATCACCAACGTCATGCTCGGCGTCGTGACGGCCGTCGCCCTTGCGGGTGGCGGCTACATGGCCGTGGATGCGGCGCGCACCGCCGACGCCGCCTTGCGCGCCACGCCGGTGTCCTATCTTTCGGATCACGCGAACATCGCGCCGCGCCGCATCGTCATCGCCATCGACCTGTCCAGGAGCAATCCGCTCATCGACAATCCGGACTTCGCGGCGAAAGTCGCCGACCGCGTGGGCGATGAGATCCGCAGGCTGGGCTTTGCGTCCGAAGTGCATGTGCGCACCTTCGGCAACTACGATGCGGGCTCGAACAATTTTCACTACGACGTGCAGATCTCCGTGCGCAACCGGCCCGAAGTCGTCGCCGCCGAAGTGGAGAAGCTGATTTCTGGCACGCCGATGCTGGTGCGCCAGGGCAAGTGGCAGGCGCAAGGCACAACCAACATCCTCGCTTTCATGGACAATGTCTCCAACGCCATCGGCTGCGCGGGCCTTCCGACCTCGATCATCCTGGCGTCGGACGGCATCGAGGATTCCGAATATGCGCGCCTCGGTCATGGCGACGCGCATCTGCCGTCTCCGGACGGGCGGCCTTTCGCGGGTTGTTCGGAATTGCAGATCCTGGGATTGGGCGAAGGCGACCGTAGCCCCAGTGAAACCGTGCGCCTGCGCGGCGAATGGAATCGCTGGGCCCATGCCGCGGGCTTTGCGCGCTTCCAGGGCCTCAACGACTGGTGATCTAGAACCCAACGAGCTCGCGCACCTGATCCGGCGTCACGCCGCGCGCGCGTAGATCGCGCAAGGTCGCCGCGGCATCGCGCTTGGAGAACTTCCTTCCCTGTTCGTCGAGCACTAGCCGGTGATGCGCATAGGCCGGCGCCGGCAGGTCCAGCAGCGCCTGCAGCAGCCGCTGGATGTGCGCGGCGGAATAAAGGTCGTTGCCCCGCGTCACCAGGGTTACGCCCTGGAAGGCATCGTCCACGACGACGCTCAAATGATACGAAGCCGGCGTGTCTTTCCGCGCGAGCACCACGTCGCCGAACAGCAGCGGATCGACCGCGATCACGCCGTGCTCGCCATTCGGTCCCTGTCCGCGCTCTTCGAATGTGAGCTCCAGCATCCGGCCCGCCGCCTTCGCCACGTCCAGCCGCACCGCATAAGGCGCGCCGGACGCCATCCGCGCGGCGCGATCTTCTGCGCCCAGATGCCGGCATGTGCCGGGATAGACCGGGCCTTCCGGTCCCTGGGCCATGTTGTGCGGCGCTTCGGCGGCGCGCGCGATCTCGGCGGCGATCTCGGCGCGCGTGCAGAAGCAGGGATAGAGAAGGTGCTTGGCCTCAAGTGTTGCCAGCGCCGCGCGATAGGCATCGAAGCGCCCGGACTGGCGCAGCACCGGCGTTTCCCATGCAAGGCCCAGCCATTTCAGGTCTTCATAGATAGCGGTCTCGAATTCCGGGCGGCAGCGCGCGGTGTCGATGTTCTCGATCCGCAACAGGAAACGTCCGCCCTTGGCGGCGTCGTGCGCGGTGATGGCGGCAAACGCATGGCCCAGATGCAGATAGCCTGTTGGACTCGGTGCGAAACGCGTGACAATCATGGCGCGAGTTTACACGCTCCAAATCCATGCCCAAACCGCATCGCATTTCCTCGCAATCGCAGCTTCACGCCGCCATCGATTCCCTGATCGCGGCGGACAGGCGGCTGCATCCTGTCGTGAAACGCACCGGCCGGCCCGAATTCAAGCCGCGCCGCCGCCACGGGTTCGAGGCGCTGGTGGACATCGTGGTCAGCCAGCAGCTCTCCATCGCCGCGGCCGACACGATCTTCGGCCGGGTGAAGGAGAAGGTGGTCCCGTTCGATCCGCCGACACTGCTCGCGACGCCCGCCGACGTGTTGCGCGCCTGCGGCCTCTCCGCGCCCAAGCAGAAGCACATGAAATCCATCGCCACGGCGATCATGGACGGTGCGCTCGATCTGAAGCGCGTGCGCAACATGGCGGATGATGACGCCCGCGCGCATCTGACGGCCGTGAAAGGCATCGGGCCGTGGACGGCCGATATCTATCTGATGTCCTCGCTTGGCCGCGCCGATGTGTGGCCGGTGGCGGATGTGGGCCTTCAGGCCGCGATCACGCGTGCTCTGAAGCTGAAGAAGCGACCCAACGAAAAGCAGATGGAGAAGCTGTCGAAGGACTGGCGGCCATGGCGAACGGTTGTGGCACGCCTCCTCTGGATCCATGAAGACGGAATCCGCAAGGAAAAGCGCGAAGCCCTGAAGGCAGAGGCTGCCGCGCGGAAAGCAGCGTTGGAAAAGAAATCGGCGAAGTCGAAAAAGAAGGCGAAGAAAAAATAATGGCGCTCGGCCAGCTCTCCGGTCCCCGCCTGCCGCCCGCGCGCGGCGAGGCCACGCATCTCGTCGTGCTGTGTCACGGCTATGGCGCGGACGGGAACGACCTCATCGGCCTTGCGCCGATGTGGCAGCGCATCCTGCCGACCGTGGCGTTCGTTGCGCCCAACGCGCCGCAGCCCTGCGGCGCGGGCTTCGGCTATCAATGGTTTCCGATTTCGCGCCTCGATCCTTCGGAAATGGCGCGTGGCGTGGAGGCCGCGTCCGCCACGCTGGAGAATTTCCTCGAGGCCGAGCTGGCGCGCCTGGGTCTGACCGGCGACAAGCTCGCGCTGGTGGGCTTTAGCCAGGGCACAATGATGTCGCTGCATGTCGGATTGAAGCGCGCGGTCAAACCGGCCGCCATCGTCGGCTATTCGGGGATGCTGGCGGACCAGAAGCCGCAGCTCGGTCCGGATGCGCCGCCGGTGCTGCTGATCCATGGCGATGCCGATCCCATGATCCCTGTCGGGGCATTGTTCGCTGCGGCCGCAACGCTGGGTGGCGCGGGTGCTGCGGTCCAATGGCATGTCGCACCCGGCGTCGGCCATTCCATCGACGAAATGGGCCTTGCGATGGGCGGCGAATTCCTGGCGCGCGCCTTTCGCGGCCAGCTGGCGCGCAAATCCGCGGAAATCTCCTGCGGCGTGGGTTGAGCTTTCGGGGCTGACTGTCGCTTGGCCGTCACAACGAATCGCGTAACATCCTCCGTGGCTTGGGGCGGTTGGCGACACGCGCTTTTGCCTTTACAGTTCCGGCCATCAACGGAGGTGCTGTCTTCACAAGGAGCCAATCGTGTTAGCCGCCGGCCGCAGCCCGGAAGCCTGCCCGGCCCTCGTACTCAACGCCGATCACCGGCCGCTGAGCTATTTTCCGCTGTCGCTGTGGTCCTGGCAGGACGCGATCAAGGCGGTCTTCCTCGACCGCG
>DATIVW010000169.1:0-4374 GCA_035465595.1 Rhizomicrobium sp.
GCATGGTTCGGGCCCTTGTAGCCGAAGCGGATGGAGGCATAGCCGGACACCAGATTGATGAGCCGCCCCGGAATGAAGAACGGCGAAATCTTGCGCGGGCCCTTTTCCTGCAGAAGCAAGGCGGCGTCGGCGATGCCGTTCAGCCCGCCAATGCCGGAACCGATCAGGACGCCGCTGCGGCACTTGTCGTCTTCGGTTTTCGGCTCCCAGCCGGAATCCGTCACCGCCTGCTGCGCGGCGGCAATGCCGAACGTGATGAATTCGTCGGTGCGGCGCTGCTCCTTGGGATCGACCCATTGATCGGCATTGAAGGTGCCGTTCGTGCCGTCGCCGCGCGGAACGATGCAGGCGATTTTCGTCGCCAGGTCGTCCGTCGGAAATTCGGTGATCTTGCGCGCGCCGGACTGGCCGGCAAGCAGGCGGGACCAGGTCTCCTCCACGCCGCATGCCAGCGGCGTGACGAGACCCAGTCCTGTAACTACTACCCTGCGCATGTCTGAGGCCTTGGCCCCGAGCATCAAGCCTGCGACTTGTCGATGAACTTGACCGCATCGCCGACCGTGACGATGGACTCAGCCGCGTCGTCAGGAATCTCGATGCCGAACTCTTCTTCGAACGCCATGACAAGCTCGACGGTGTCGAGGCTGTCCGCGCCCAGATCTTCGATGAAGGACGCGCTGTCGGTGACCTTGTCGGCATCCACATTCAGGTGCTCGACGACGATCTTCTTCACGCGTTCCGCAGTATCGCTCATTGCTCTCAAAAGCCTCTCTTTGTTGTCAGCCGCCGCGCTTTGGTTGGGGGTGCGCAGCGCAATCCCACGTTTTCCGCCGATGGCGATGCCGGAGATTGGCGCGTTTGGTAACACAAAGCCCCCGGAACCGCTACAAGCGGCTTAAGTATTTGAATTTTCTATCAGATCATCGCCATTCCGCCATTGATCTGCAGCGTCTCACCCGTCACATAGGCGGCTTCTTCCGACGCTAGATAGGCCACCGCAGCGGCGATTTCCGCAGGTGTGCCCATGCGGCCGGCAGGGATTTTTCCGAACACCGCTTCCTTCTGGGCGTCGGTCAGCGCGTCGGTCATCGGCGTGGCGATGAAGCCCGGCGCAACACAGTTAACCGTAATGTTGCGGCTGGCGACTTCCGCGGCCAGCGACTTGGACATGCCGACAAGGCCTGCCTTCGCGGCGGCGTAGTTGCCCTGGCCCGGATTGCCGGTTTCGCCGACGACCGAAGTGATGGAGATGATGCGGCCCCAGCGCTTCTTCATCATGCCGCGCAGCACCGCGCGGGAGAGGCGGAAGGCGGCGGTGAGATTGACCGCAATGACCTGATCCCATTCCTCATCCTTCATGCGCATGAAGAGGTTGTCGCGCGTGATGCCGGCATTGTTGACCAGAATATCGATCGGCGCGCCGGCGGCGGCTTCGGCGTTCTTCACCAGCGCTTCGACGGAATCCTTGTCGCCGAGATTGCAGGTGGCGACGAAGGCGCGGCTGCCGAGCTCGTTCTTCAGCGATTCGAGCGCTTCGGCGCGCGTGCCCGACAGGACGACCGCGGCACCCTGTTTGTGCAGCGCCTTCGCGATTTCGCCGCCAATGCCGCCGGAAGCGCCGGTGACGAGTGCCGTCTTGCCTGTGAGATCGAACATCCAAATCCCCTTCCGCTCGCTTCGCGAGCACCTCCCCCGTAAACGGGGGAGGACATTCTTTCAAAGCGTTTTGGCGAAGGCTTCGATATCGGCCGCGCTGTCGAGCGTGACGTTCGCGAGTTCCTTGTCGATGCGCTTGACCATGCCGGTCAAAACCTTGGAGCCGCCCGCTTCCACGGTGCTGGTCACGCCATAGCCGCGGAACGCAAGCACGCTTTCCCGCCAACGCACGCGGCCGGTGACCTGTTCCACCAGCAGGCGGCGGATGACATCCGGCTCCTGAACCTCGAAGGCGGTGACATTGGCGACAACCGGCACGGCGAGCGGACGGATGGTCACGCCCGACAGCACGTCCGCCATCTTGTCGGCGGCCGGCTGCATCAACGGTGAGTGGAAGGGTGCCGAAACATTCAACGCCATCGCTCGCTTGATGCCCATGGTCTTGGCGATTTCGGGCGCCTTGTCGATGGCGGCTTTCGAGCCGGAGATCACGACCTGGCCCGGCGCATTGTCGTTCGCGACGACGCAGACGCCGTTCGTGATCAACGCGCATTCCCTGGCAAGGCCCTCGGCCTGATCAATTTCCGCGCCGAGCAGCGCGCTCATGCCACCTTCGCCGACCGGGACCGCGGCCTGCATGGCTTGCCCGCGCGCTTTCAGAAGGCGCGCGGTATCCGCAAGCGTGAACGCGCCGGCGGCGCAGAGCGCGGTGTATTCGCCCAGCGAATGGCCGGCGACGAGACGCGCATGTTTTCCAAAGTCGAGCCCGGCATTCTTCTGCAGGATCCGCACGACGGCCATGCTGGCGGCCATGATCGCGGGCTGGGCGTTTTCGGTGAGGATGAGATCGCTTTCCGGCCCTTCCCAGATGAGCCTGGAAAGCTTCTGCGACAGCGCGTCGTCCACTTCCTGGAACACTTCGCGGGCCGGCGCGAACGCCTCGGCGAGAGCCTTGCCCATTCCGACAGCCTGGCTGCCCTGCCCCGGAAAGATGAATGCGCGCGTCATCGTGAACCCGATTTGACCGGCGGCAGACAAATCAATTGGGGCATTTGGTGTCAAGCTTCCTGCCCGACTGCCGGTCGCACCGCATGCCCTGGACGATGCGCGCCTGTTCCGCCTTGTAGACCTTGTCGAAGAAGGCGGTCCGGTCCGCGCCGTTGTCGCCGCGGCTGACGTTCGAGATGTCACATTTCAGCGTGCCGCTCACGAAATCCTGCATCGCCTTTTCCAGGCCGTCGTCGTGGCGCGTCGGCGGCGGCGAATACAGGCCGACGGAATAGATCGTGGCGACCGGTACCGGCTTGTCGCTGGATTTCTCGTTGATGCCACGAAAATCCAGCATGCGGCGCCGCGCGTCGAAACCGTCGATGGCAAGCGGGTACATGGCAAGCTTGTACTGGCGACGAACCCGTTCCTCGTTGAACACGGTGAAGCCGTGGCTCGCGACGAATTTCTCGATCGCCGGTTCGGATGCGGGATAGGATGCGCCGCTGCAGGTGAAGTTGAACGCCAGATCCGCTTCGAGCCTTTGGTTCCGGCCGCAACCACACAAGACCAGGAGCGCGGCGACCGCGATGAACGACGACGCGCGCGATCTTCTCGCGTAACGGGCAGGCTTTGAACAGTCTGGCATGTCAGTTCGGATTGACGCGTTTCATTGCGGTTGCAAGGAGGTCTTCGATCCGGGACTCGCGGTCCATTGCGTCCTGAAGGTTCATGCTCGGCGGCGGGATCACGGCCGACGCGTTGCGTGCATCGCGTACGGGGTTGCCGCCGGCGGTGGATGCGAGGGGCACGAAAGCGTTGCCCTGGTTCTGCTGCGCGGATTGCAGGCCGCCGCTCAATTGCGATTGTTGCGCGCTGGCAATTCCGTTCGACGCCAGTGCCGCCTGGCGCTGGTCCACGCGGCTGGCGCCGGCCGCCTGCACGCCGTTCACGAGCTTATACACATTCGCATCGGCCGCGCGCGCCGCTTCCATCAGGACAAGGAAGGCGAGCGTGCTGACGTCGGAACCCGACGCGCCGAATTTGCGGGCGGCGTTACGCGCGGTTTCGTCCGAAAGGAACTGGCCGGTGGCTTCCTGCATGGCTTCATCCTTGATCCAGACCTTGGCGTCCGCGGTCTGGTTTGCGAGCAACTGGGCTTCCAGCGCCAGCGCACCCTTCGGATATAGCGGCGTGGCGTGGACTTCCCGCCCGAACGTGGCGGCGGCGATCAAGGCCAGACAGAACAAAATCAGGGAACGCATATCCACCTATCCCAGCTTTTATTGTTGTAGCACAGCCGCCGGTTTCAGGGCAGGGATTGATCGGGAGAGCGCCGTGATCACGACCACCGTCATGATCAGCCCCGCCGCGAAAAAGCCCATCGCCGCTGTGTAAGTCCCTGTCGATGCCTTCAAATAGCCCACCACGGTGGGGCCAAGGAACCCGCCGAGATTGGCAATGGCGTTGACGAGCGCGATCGCGCCGGCCGCCGCGGTTCCACCCAGGAAGGATTGCGGCAATGTCCAGAAGACCACCAGCGCCGTGTAGATGCCGATCGTCGCAAGCGTGAGCGCGAGCACCGACCACAGGCTCGTGCCGAGGAGCGCGGCGGCGCCAAGGCTTGCGGCTGCCAGCAGTGCGGGTTGCACGATGTGACGGATGCGCTCGCCGCGCGCATCGCTGAGCCGCGCCCACACGATCATCGCGATCATTGTGGCGACATAAGGC
>DATIVW010000170.1:0-7000 GCA_035465595.1 Rhizomicrobium sp.
GTGTCGGTCGCGCCCTTGAGCGCGAGACCGAGCTTGTCCTTCTCGACATGGCGCAGCAGCGTCTGGATCGAACCCGGATCGAGCTTGCCGAGATCCTCGAACGTGAACATCAGGGCCTTGATGCGCTCGGCACTGTCCCGGGAACGCTCTTCCAGCGCCACGATGAAGCGGCTTTCAGTCTGGCGGTCGAAATTGTTGAAGATTTCCGCCATGT
Source organism: Rhizomicrobium sp. (assembly GCA_035465595.1). Lineage (GTDB taxonomy): Bacteria > Pseudomonadota > Alphaproteobacteria > Micropepsales > Micropepsaceae > Rhizomicrobium. The sequence continues at coordinate 215 of DATIVW010000170.1, forward strand.
GCTCGTGGCTGTCGCGCTTGGCGGTGCGGGCCAGGTTGGACATGAACTCCACGCGCAGAGTCTTCTCGACCTTGTCGAGGATGTCCTTCTGCACGCTTTCCATGCGCAGCATGCGCTGGACGACTTCGAGCGCGAATTCCTCCGGCAGCGCGCCCAGGACGCGGGCAGCATGTTCCGGCTTGATCTTGGAAAGCACGACCGAGACGGTCTGCGGATATTCGTTCTTCAGATAGTTCGCGAGCACGGTCTCGTTCACGTTAGCGAGCTTGTCCCACATGGTGCGGCCGGCGGGACCACGGATTTCCTCCATGATCTGCGAGACTTTGTCTTCCGGCATGAACTTGCCGATGAGCCGCTCGGTCGCTTCATAAGAGCCGAGCAGCGAGCCCGTGCCGGACATCTGCGAAACGAAGTCCACCAACAGCTTTTCGACAAGCGTGGGAGAGATCTGTCCCAGCGTCGACATCACCTGCGAGATCTCCTTGACCTCGTCCTCGTCCATCATCTGCCAGAGCTTGGCGGAATGCTCGTCGCCCAGCGCGAGCATGACGATGGCGGAGCGCTCGGCGCCGTTGAGCTGGCGGACGTCTTCCTTGGCAGTGGGTTTTGCGCGGGCCATGTTTTTCTATGCCGGTTCGTGGAGCCAGGTGCGGATGATCGCGAGCGCTTCCTCGGGATGGGCGCTGACGACTTCTCCGACTTTCTTGATCGAGGAATCGCGCACCTGTCCCTCGATGCGCTGCAGGTCGATCATGTTTTCCTTGGGCGGCGGCAGGGCGGCATGCGCACCGCCGGCGGCCTGGCCGTCGGCCGGGGCGCCAAGCTGGCCGGCGATGGGTTGGGCGAACAGCGCGGGCGCGGATCCGGCGACGGCCTGCGGGCCGAACATGCGTCCGATCAACGGGCGGACGACGAACAGGCCGATGAGAAGCGCGGTGAGCGAGAGAATGCCCGCCTCGATGATCTTGAACCAATAGGCGCTGTCGAGGCCCAGCAGCGGCTTCGGCGCGGGCGTCGCGTCGACGACGTCGAGATGCGCGAAGGGCATGTTCACGACCTTCACGTCGTCGCCGCGCGTCTTGTCGTAGCCGATCGCCGATTTCACCAGCGCTTCGATCTGGCTCAGCTCCTGGGGCGTGCGCGCGACATAGCTGTCCTTGCCGGCGGCGTCGGTCTTCGTCGTGCCATCCACGGCAACGGCGACCGAAAGGCGCTTGACTGTCCCGGCATCGACCACGCTGGTCTTGGTCGTCTTGGAGATTTCGTAGTTGGTGGTTTCTTCGGTGCGGCCGCTCGTCGACTTGGTGTTGTCGGCGCCGCCGCTGTTCTGCTGGGCGTTCGGCAACGCGTTGCCGACCGAAACCGCGCCGCCATTCTGCTGCGAGTTCGTATCGCTGGCGTTCTGCTCGACGGTCTGCGTGGAGCGGATGACCTTGGAATCGGGATCGAAGGTCTCGCTGGTCGTGCTGGTATGGTCGTAGTTCATGTCGGCGGCGACCTGAACGCGGACATGGCCCGGGCCGACGACGCTGGCGACGATGGACTCGATGCGCTGGCGCAGCTTGTCTTCGATGTCGGTGGTGTGCTGCTCCTGGTCGGCTGCGGCGGCATCCGGCCCGGTCTTGTCGTCTCCGCCCGCCAGCAGAGTGCCCTTGTCGTCGACGATGGCCACGCGATTGGGCATGAGGCCGGCGACGGCGGCGGCGACGAGATGCTGGATGGCCGTGACTTCGCCCCGGTCCATCGTTCCCTGCGTGCGGAGCACGACGGAAGCGCTGGGGGTCTGATCTTCGCGGCTGAAGATCTGCCGCTCCGGGATCACCAGATGCACGCGCACCGAATCGATGCCGTCGATGGTCTCGATGGAACGGGCCAGCTCGCCTTCCAGCGCGCGCAGCCGGTTGATGTTCTGCACGAACGCGGTGGTGCCGAAGGAGTCGGACTTGTCGAAGATCTCGTAGCCGGTGCCGGCGGCCGGCAGATTTTCCGAAGCGAGCTCCATGCGCAGCTTCGTCACCTGGTCGGCGGGCACCAGAATGGTGCCGCCATCGCCTTTGGCGTCGTACTTCACGTTCATGGCGTCGAGCTTGGCCGTCACCTGGGCGGCGGCACGCGGATCGAGGCCGGAATAGAGGATAGTCTTCGGCGGCTCGGAGATCACGCCGGCGACATAGAGAAAGAATGCGGTGAGTACGGCGGCGACGCCGGCCATGACGCCGAACCGCGCGGGTCCGTTACCTTTGAGAAATTCCGGCAATGCACGCCCTCCGCTCGAGGCGCGCAAATGAGGAGCGCGCCCTGCTAGGCAAACATTGCCGCGCGCTTGGTAAAGGTGGGCTTAACGATGAATGCAAACGCGAATGCGAGCGGAAAGTTTTTCCCACTCGCATTCGCTGCGCTATTCATAATTCGATAACTAGTTCCGGTACTGCTGCACGCGCGTGGCGCGCAGGCCCGCCAATCCATGCCGATCGATCGCGCGCTGCCATGCAAGGAATTCCTCGACCGTCAGCGTGTAGCGGCGGCAGGCGTCATCCAGGCTCAACAGTCCACCGCGCACCGCGGCGACGACCTCGGCCTTGCGGCGGATCACCCACCGCTTGGTGCCCGGAGGCGGAAGGTCCGCGAGAGTCAACGGGCTGCCGTCCGGCCCGATGACGTAGCTCACGCGTCCCTTGCGGTCATCTCCCAATGTCATCTCGTGTTCAACTCCATCACCCACGCGCAAAGTAACCGTTCCGCCTTTAACAAACGGCCAAAACACAGGGTTAAAAGTCTCTGTACTTTCAGCATCAGTTTGCGTGCTTCGGAAAAGACCGGTGCTGCGTTTCCGCGCAACACCGGCCTCAACCGTTAATGCGACATCTGCAGAAGCTGATCGAGCATGTCCGAAGCGGTTGTCACGATTCGGGTCGATGCCTGATAAGCGCGCTGCGTGGTGATCAGATTGGTGAACTCCGTCGCCAGATCCACGGTGGAGGCTTCCAGTGAGCTCGACTCGATGGCGCCGGCGCCGCCGGTGCCCGCTTCGTTGATCGTTGCGACGCCCGAGGCATTGGACGCCTGGTAGGCATTGCCCGAAACCGCGGTCAAACCGTTCGGATTTGAGAAGGTCGCGATCGGCAGCTTGTAGATCTTCTGCGACAGGCCGTTCGAGAAGTTGGCCGTCACATAGCCACTGGTGTCGACCGTCACGCCCGAGAGGCTGCCGAACAGCGAACCGTCGACCGTCGAAGACGTCAGCGTCGAAGCGCTGTCGAACTGCGTCACGCCGTTGGACGTGTTGAGCGTGCCCATGTTCAGCGTGATGTTCTGCGGCTGAAGGCCGGACGCCGTCGTGTCCCACGGGATGGTGATGCCGACCGTGCCGTCGGGCGACAGGGTCGATCCGCCGCCCGTCGTATCGGTGATGCCTGCAAGCGTGCCGTCCGAATTGAACGTCACGTCGCCGGTCGCGATGGGGTTCGTGGCGGTGCCGAGATTGGCCGCGTTGCCGGTGTAGGACACTTCGTACGACCAGGCGTTCGCCGCCGTTTTCACATACGAGATCTGCAACGGCTGCGCGCCACCCTGGCTGTCATAGACGTTGATCGTGCGCTGGAAGTCCGGCGTGACGTTGCCCGCGGCGACGTCACCCGCGGTGTAGGTCTGTGCCGTCGTGCTGGCCTTCAGGTTGGCCTGCAGGGTCATCGTGGTGGTGGCTTCCGCCTTGCCCGACAGGTTGTTGATGTTGACCGCCGTCATGTCGGTGCGGTTGGTGGGAACGGCGCCGGTGGAATCCAGCGGCCAGCCCATCAGGTAGTTGCCCGCCGAGTTGACGAGATTGCCGTTCTGATCCGGCGCGAAATCGCCCGCGCGGGTGTAGTACTGCGAATTCGTCGAACCCGCGGCTGCCGGAGTCGAGCTGACGACGAAGAAGCCGTTGCCCGAGATCGCCAGATCCGTCGGCGAAGAGGCGGTTGAGATCGTGCCCTGCGTGGTGATGTTCTGCGTCGCAGAAGACATGACGCCGGCGTTGCTGACGTCGCCGCTGCCCATCGCGGAGGCGAGCAGGGTGGAGAAATTCGCGCTGCTGCTCTTGTAGCCAACGGTATTGACGTTGGCGATGTTGGAGGAGGCGATGCTCAGTGCCTGGCTGTTCGCGTCCAGGCCCGAGACGCCGATCATGAGTGCGCCATAGAGTGACATTGTCTTACGTCCTTTTCATCTACGGCATCCCGCGGCTTCGCCTGCGTGGCCGTTCTGTTTCCAAGGCGCCGCTTCTCGGCCGCCGGTCATTCTTCAACTCGCGCTGTCCACCGCGGACACCGCGCTGACGGGTACGGCCATCGTGCCGACCATCAGGTAGGGTTCTGATCCGGTAAAGTTCACTTCGCTGACGACGCCGCTGCTGGCGATTGCCGTTTCGATGGATTTGCCGTCCGGCGCGGCCGAGGATACCGACAACGTGTAGGTGCCGTCGGCGAGCTGGTTGCCGCCGCTGTCCTTGCCGTCCCAGTCGAAATCATGCTGGCCGGCTGCGGTTTCGCCCTTCGCCGAGTAGACAACCTTGCCGCTCGAGTCCTTCACGGTGAGCGTCGTGGACGCCGCCGCGCCGCCCAGCGCATAGCTCCAGTGCGCCGCACCGTCCGACAGCGCGCCGCTGCCGTTGGTGATGGTGATGCTCTTGCCCAGATAGCTGATCGCGTTGTTGCTTGCGCTGCCCTGCTGCAGCGAAATGAGCTGCTTGAGGTTGTCGTTGGTGTTGATCTGCTGCTCGACGCCGGAGAACTGCACCAGTTCCTGCGTGAACTGATCGGAATTCATCGGGTTCATCGGATCCTGGTTCTGCAGCTGCGTCGTGAGCAGAGTCAGGAAGGTGTCGAAATTGCCCGACAGGTCGGTGAGCGCGCCGCCGGAGCCCGTGCTCGAGCTGGCGTTCGTCGTCGGTGTCGTGGCGGCTGGAACCGTCGTCATGGCTTACCTCAGACCCGGATATCGAGGCGCGAGTCGCCGGGTGCGGAGCTCGAGCTGGAGGCGATTGAGGAAATGTCGGTGGTCTGCACCGTGGAAATCGAAAGCGCGCGGCTGCGGGCATTGAACGTCGGCGTGGAGGGCTGCTGCTCGCCCTTGAGCGAGAAGCTCAAGCCGTTGCTCGCGACGTCCAGGCCCGCGTCGCGCAGATTGCGTTCCAGCGTGGCCTTGTCGTTCTGCAAGAGCTGAAGCGTCTGCGGGTGTTCGGCGCTCAGATGCGCCTGCGCCTTGCCGTCGGCATCCACCGAAATGCGCACGTCCACGCGGCCAAGCTCGGCGGGATGCATGTTGATGTCGAACTGTTTCTCGCCGTCCCTGGATTTGGCGGCAATGGCCACACCGAGCGCAGCGAAGGTCGCGTCATCGGCAGGCGTGCTGTGCTGGGTCTGCTGCGACACGTGAAGCGCGGTCGCGATGTGGGAAGGCGTGACCGGCGCGGTCGTGCTGGCGGCGGCGTTCGCCGTTGCGGTGGTGGCAGCGACAGTATTGGCATGCGGCGCGGGTGCGGATGGCTGTGCGTTGTCCGCGAAATTGGCGGCAGGCGCCTTGCCGCTCTGGGACGCGTCGTTCGCCGTGCGGGCACTGCCCGGCTGGCTCTGATCCTTCGAATCCGTTCCGGTCTTCGCGCCGCTATCGCCGTCCTGCTTCGAAGGCTGGGCGCCGAACTGGACGGGGAGCGCCTGCGCCTCAATATTTGCCTGCGGTGCGGTGGCGTGAACCGCCGTCTGCGTCGCGTTGGTCATTGCCGCGGCTTCGATCCTTGTTATGGCAGGCGTCGCGATCGCCGCCGCGGTGCGTGTCGCAACCTCGGCAACGGCAACGCCCTTTGCGGCGGTCTGTGCGGTGTCACCGGTGTTTGCGACTGCCGCGGTCGCGGCAATCTTCGCTGCCATCGACTGCACGGTTTCCTTGGGCGTGATTTCTTCCGGCTTTGCAGGCCGCGCGATCTTGGCGTTGGGCACGGCGCTGCCGTCGGCCTGCCCGGTTTTGAGCACCGGCGCCCTTGCGGTCCTGACGAGGCTGGTCACCAGCTTTGCCTGGGCCGAGGCGGCATCCGCAGGTCCCGCCTTTGCCGCGTTGCTTGCCGGCTCTGTGCCGTTCGCGTTCGTTTTCGTGTTCGAGACCGCGTGTTTGGAGACCGGTGCCGGGGCTGGTGAAGCCGCATTCTGCGCTGCCGGCTTCGTGCCATTGGCCGCTTCTTCGGGATGCGGATCGGGGGCGGCAGCGTCGGCCTGCGCAGATGTGACCGGCGCAGCGGCGCTTATTCTTCCCATCAGCGGATTGACGGCCGGCATGATATGCGCGCTTCCCGGCGTCTGCGTGTCCTTGCCCAGAGCCGCACGCAAGGCCGGCATATCGATGCCGGTGTTGGCGGCGTTGAGCTGTTGCAGGGCGGCCTGCTGTTGAAGGACCTGCGGGGAGATCGCCGCGCCGGCTTCGCTGTTCAGCCTGGTCTTGAGCTTGGCGAGCTTGGCGGAGACGAAGGGCGTGACATTGCCACCGGCAGCTGTCGCCGCAGCTGTCTTGGCGGTGCCGGGCAGAGCAAGAACCGCTTCCAGGCTGTCGGTGAACGTGCCGCCGCTTCCATTGCCGGCCACGGCAACGGATGCATTCGCCTTTGCGGTGTTGTCGACCGCGGGCGTTGGCGAAACTGCATTGGCCGAACCGAGCGCCATGATTGATCCGCAATAATCCGCATGGACAAAAGCAAGGGCCGGACCAGTTCGTTTGTCCGCGCAAATCCTCGAAATTTCCTCCGAAGCGTGCGCGAGC
>DATIVW010000171.1:0-3639 GCA_035465595.1 Rhizomicrobium sp.
TTCGACTTCCTGGGCCTGAAGACCCTCACCGTCATCGCCAAGGCGGAAGAGCTTCTGAAGCAGCGCGAAATCATGCTGCACACGCAGAGCATCGACTTCGACGATCCCCGGACCTTCGAGATGCTGGCCCGCGGCGAAAGCGTCGGCGTGTTCCAGATGGAAGGCGCGGGCATGCGCGATCTTCTGCGCAAGATGAAGCCGGACCACATCAACGACCTTGTCGCGCTTGTGGCCCTCTATCGTCCGGGCCCGATGGATTCGATTCCGAAATACATCGCGGTCAAGAACAGGAAAGAGTCGCCGGAATATCTGCATCCTTCGCTGGAGCCGATCCTGAAGGAAACGTTTGGCGTCATGACGTATCAGGAAGACGTCATGAACATCGCGCGCGAACTGGCGGGATACTCGCTGGGCGAGGCCGACCTTCTGCGCCGCGCCATGGGCAAGAAGAGTGCCAGCGAAATGGCGGTGCATGAGGAGAAGTTCGTCAAGGGGGCGTCCGAGCGCGGCGTTCCCAAAGGCATCGCGCAGCAGATATTCGAGACGGCCGCGAAGTTCGCTGGCTATGGCTTCAACAAGGGCCATGCCGCGGCCTATGCGCAGGTGGCCTACCAGACGGCATATCTGAAGGCGAATTATCCGGTCGAGTTCCTCGCCGCGTCCATGACGCTCGATATCGGCAACACTGACCGGCTCAACATCTTCAAGCAGGAAGCGCAGCGTCTCGGCGTCCGTGTGCTGGCGCCGGACATCAACCGCTCGCAATCCTATTTCGCCTGCGACGCGGAACAGAATGTCATCTTCTATGCGCTCGCCGCCGTGAAGGGCGTGGGTAAGCAGGCGATGGAGCATGTGGTCGCGGTCCGCGAGGAGGGCGGTCCGTTCAAGTCGATCAGCGATTTCGCCCATCGCGTCGATCCCAGGCTGGTCAACAAGCGGGCCTTCGAAAGCCTCGTGCGCGCGGGCGCATTCGATGCGCTGTCGCCCAACCGCAAGCAGCTTGTCGAGTCTTCCGACGCGATCCTCAGCGATGCCGCGCGCACGGCGCGCGAGCGCGAGACCGGGCAGGTGTCGCTGTTCGGCGAGGCCGCGGCGTCCACGGAAGAGCTGCGCCTTGCGCCCGTCGATGACTGGCTGGCGCACGAGCGGTTGAGCGAAGAGTTTTCAGCCATCGGCTTCTATCTGTCCGGTCATCCGCTGGACAATTACCGCACGTCGCTGACCCGGCTTCAGGCGCTCACTTACGGGCAGATCCTCGAAGATCGGCGCGCAACCTTCGTGGCGTCGGTCGCCGGAACACTGATCCGAAAGTCCGAACGTCGCGGCCGCAACGACCAGAACTATGCCTTCGTCTCGTTCTCCGATCCGACCGGCATGTTCGAGGTGATGTTCTTCCCCGAAGTGCTGGCCGCGTCGCGTCCGCTACTGGAGGCCGGAAAGTCGATCCTGCTCAAGCTGAATGCGGGCTGGGAGGGCGACGAGCTCAAGCTGCGCGCCATTTCCGCCAGCGATCTCGACAAGGCGGCGGCCGATGCCGGCGAGGGGATGAAGATCTTTTTGGAAGACACCCGTTCGCTCGGTCCCATCGCCGCACAGCTGAAACAGCCGGGCAAGGGCATGATCACCCTGGTGGTGCCCGGCAGCGAAGGGCGCGAGGTGGAGATCAAGCTGCCGCAACGCCTGCAGGTGAACGTCGCGCTGCGCAATGCGATCAAGTCGATGCCCGGCGTCGCCGCCGTCGAGACGATCTAGAGCGCTGCAACCGCCTTGCCGAGGCGTTCCAATCCGGTTTCCAGCAGCTTCGGGTCCTGCGCGAAACAGATGCGCACATAGGAGTCGATGCTCTCGTCGCCGATGTCGCCGAAGGCCGAACCCGGCGCCACGCCGACGCGTGCCTTCTTCACCAGCTCCACCGCGAAGTCGTGGCTGTTGCGCATGCCGTCGACGTGGAAGAATCCATAGAAGGCGCCTTCCGGCTTCATCCAGCGGATCCGGTTCTGCGTCTCGATGAATTTCTGCGTGACATCGCGGCCGTAGTGGCAGCGCTCGCGGATCTTGTCGCGGAACGCATCGCCTTCCGGTGACAGCGCCGCCACGGCGCCATATTGCGCGAACACCGTCGCGCCGGTGTTGTTGGCCATCGAGAGCACGTTCACCGAGTCCTTGATCGCGGCGGGATGAACCAGCCAGCCCACGCGCCAGCCCGTCATCGCCCACGGCTTGGAGAAGCTGTTGATGACGAACACGTTGTCTTCCGGCTCGGCGACTTGCAGGAAGGACGGCGCATGCGGCGAGCCGTCATAGACGAGCGTGCCATAGACTTCGTCGCTGATGATGGCGATGCCGCGTTTGCGGCAGAACTCGAGGACTGCGCGCTGCTCTGCCGGCTGCATGATCCAGCCGGTGGGATTTCCCGGCGACGCGATGAAGATCGCCTTGGTGCGCGCATCGCAAAGCGCGAACAGCTTGTCGAGGTCGAGCTGCCAGTGCGGCGTCGCGCTGCGCCAGTTCTCTTCCAGCTTGGCGAAGCGGATTTGCGCGCCGGCGATCTCGCCCGCCTGAAAGATGTTCGGCCACACCGGCGATACGCAGACGACGTTGTCGCCGGTCTCCACCACGCATTGTAGCGCGCAGGTGACGGCCATCATGGCCGCGCCGGGCACGGTGATCCGGTTGAGCGAGATATCGGCGCCGATGGTGCGCTTGTGGAAATCGCGGATGGCTTCGCGCAGAGGCAGGATGCCGTCGGCATGGGTATAGAAAGTCTTGCCTTCGTCCAGTGCCTTCTTGGCCGCGTTGCTGATGAAAGCGGGGGTGACCAGATCGGTCTCGCCGAACCACAGGGGGATCAGGTCGGGCTGGCCCAGCGCCTGGGAACTTACGGCGCCGATGCCGTTGGCTCGGATATGGCGGATGGAAGGGCGGATGGGCGAAGGGAAGGGTGCGATCATGCGCACAGTCTATGCCGCCATTCTCGGCCCGGAACACGCGGTTTCGCATAGCGGCTGTGCGGCCAAATGGCTGCAATGGCTGTCATTTTCCCCGCGATAATCGGTCCTTGCCTTGTGTGGCTTAAATCCCTATAAGCCGCGCCATCTCGCACGCGCGGGTGGCTTTCGCAGGGTGTTCCTGCGTCGCCGTCCGGTGTCCCAGGAAGCGTCGGCGCGAGCCGGAGCAACCAACAAGGGATAACCCGCGCGTCTGGCCAACCGGTAAAGGAGAAGTACCCCAATGGCTCTGCCAGATTTTTCCATGCGTCAGCTCCTCGAATCGGGAGCGCATTTCGGCCATCGCAAGCAGCGCTGGAACCCCAAGATGGCGCCCTACATCTATGGCGCGCGCAACGACATCCACATCATCGACCTGACGCAGACCGTTCCGCTGCTGCACCAGGCCCTCGTCGCGCTTCGTGATACCGCCGCCGGCGGCGGCCGCATCCTGTTCGTCGGCACCAAGCGCCAGGCTTCCGAGCCGGTCGCTGCCGCCGCGAAGCGTTGCGCGCAGTATTATGTGAACCACCGCTGGCTTGGCGGCACGCTGACCAACTGGTCCACGATCTCCGGCTCCATCAAGCGCATGCGCTCGATCGAAGAGACGCTGTCCTCCGCGCAGAGCTCGGGCCTGAAGAAGAAGGAGCTT
>DATIVW010000172.1:0-6579 GCA_035465595.1 Rhizomicrobium sp.
CCATAGCGCCTGAGAGGCCATGGTCTTCCTGCGATCCTGCATCTTCTTCCTGTGGTTCGCGCTGACCTCGGCTGCGATCGCGATCGGCGGCGTGTGGGTGCTGCTTCTGCCGCGGCGCGCCACGGAGATCCTGTCCAACACGTGGAGCCGCGTGGTGCTGTTCGGCCTGAAATGGATTGCGGGGCTGGACTACGAAGTGCGCGGGCCGGTTCCGCAGGGAAGCGCATTGATCGCTTCCAAGCACATGAGCATGTGGGACACCCTCATGCTCTATCTGCTGCTCGACGACGCCTGCGCGGTGGTGAAGAAGTCTCTCATCAACGTCCCGTTCTATGGCTGGTATCTGTGGAAGGCGGGCGTGATCGCCATCGATCGCGAAGGCAAGGCGAGCGCGCTCAAGCAGATGGTCGCCCAGGCCAGGGCCGCACTCGCCGACAACCGTCCGCTCTTCATTTTTCCCGAAGGCACCCGCAAGGCCCCGGGAGCGCCGCCCGACTACAAGCCCGGCGTGGCGGCGCTCTATACGCAGACGGGCGCGACCTGCCTGCCGGTCGCGCTGAATTCGGGCCTGTTCTGGACCGGCCCGGCGGGTTTCCTGAAAAAGCCGGGCAAGGTGGTGGTGGAATTCCTGCCGCCGATTCCACCCGGCCTGAAGCGCGCGGAGTTCATGGACACGCTGCAAACCCGCATCGAAACCGCCACGGCGAAGCTGCTGGCGGAAGGCCGGCAAGATCTTGCTTCCAAAGGGCTTTCCTGAACTGCATGGTTAAGAACGGATAGCGAACATCCATTGACTTTCGGCGGCTGAAGCGTTATCTCTTTGAGCCGCTCGGACGCATTTTCCGGACGGTTCGGAAACGAGGCGATGAGCGATATTTCCCGCCAGATCTGGGACATGAAGTACCGGCTGAAACAGCCGGACGGCACGCCCGTGGACGGCGACATCGCATCGACCTGGGCGCGGGTCGCGCTCGCCGCCGCCAAAGCCGAAACCCCGGACAGGCAGCGCAACTCGGCGCTGCAATTCGCCGGTGCGCTGGCCGGCCACAAATTTCTTCCGGCGGGGCGCATTCTCGCGGGCGCCGGTTCGGACCGCTCCGTCACGCTCTTCAATTGCTTCGTGATGGGCACGATTCCGGATTCGATGGACGGGATTTTCTCCGGCCTTCGCGAAGCCGCGCTGACGCTCCAGCAGGGCGGCGGCATCGGCTACGATTTCTCGACGCTTCGCCCCAAGGGCGCGCTGGTGAAAGGCGTGGGCGCGGATGCCTCCGGCCCCGTCTCCTTCATGGAAGTGTGGGACGCGATGTGCCGCACGATCATGTCGGCCGGCTCGCGGCGCGGCGCCATGATGGCGACGCTCTCCTGCGATCATCCCGACATCGAGGATTTCATCGACGCCAAGCGCGAAAGCGGCCGGCTGACGATGTTCAACCTGTCGGTTCTCGTGACCGACGCGTTCATGGATGCGGTCAGGCGCGACGTGCATTGGGATCTGAAGTTCGGCGGCAAGGTCTATCGCACGGTGCTCGCGCGCGAATTGTGGGACCGCATCACGCGGGCGACTTACGAATATGCCGAACCGGGCGTGATCTTCATCGACCGCATCAACAGTCAGAACAACCTCGCCTATTGCGAGAAGATCCACGCGACCAACCCCTGCGGCGAGCAGCCCCTGCCGCCTTATGGCGCGTGTCTGCTGGGCTCGATCAATCTTGCACAGCTGGTGAAGAGCCCCTTCGGCGCGGATGCCGCGCTGGACGAAGAGGAGCTGGCGCGGCTGACGGCCACGGCCATCCGTTTCCTCGACGACATCATCGATGTCTCGCGCTTTCCGCTCCCCGAACACAAGCTGGAAGCGACCGCCAAGCGGCGCATCGGCCTCGGCGTCACCGGACTCGCGGATGCGTTGATCTTCTGCCGCACGCGCTATGGCTCGGCGGAAAGCATCGCGCTCATCGAGCGCTGGCTGAAAGTGTTGAGCCACGCGGCCTATCGCGCCTCCACCGAGCTGGCGCGCGAGAAAGGCGCGTTTCCGCTGTTCGACGCGCATGAGTTCCTGAAGCGCCCGCACATCATGGCGCTGCCCGAAGACATCCGCGTGCAGATCGCGGCGCACGGCATCCGCAACGGGCTCGTCACCTCCATCGCGCCGACCGGCACGATCTCGCTGTTCGCCGGCAACGTGTCGAGCGGCATCGAGCCGGTGTTCGCCTACACCTACACCCGCAAGATCCTGAAGGCCGACGGCGGGCGCATCGAGGAAGAAGTCAGCGATTTCGCCTATCGCAAATTCCGCGCGATGTTCGGCGAGGAGACAGCGCTGCCCGATTATTTCGTCAATGCGCAGGAGCTTTCGCCGGACGAGCATCTGGCGGTGCAGGCGGCCGCGCAGAAATACATCGACAGCTCCATCTCCAAGACCATCAACGTGCCGGTCGATATTTCGTTCGAGGATTTCAGGGACGTCTACCTGAAAGCCTACGAGATGGGCTGCAAGGGCTGCACGACCTATCGCCCCAGCGAAGCGCGCGGATCGGTGCTGGCGGTGACAACGGCAAAGCCCGAAGCCCCGCCCGCAGAACCTGTCACGGAAATTCTGCCGCCTGTAGTCTCACCCCGCATGCGCGAAGAGGGCGGTGTCGTCTACATGACCCAGCCGCTCGACCGGCCGGAGGTGCTGATCGGGCAGACCTACAAGATCAAATGGGCCGATCTCGACCACGCCTTCTACATCACCATCAACGACATCGAGAAAGACGGGCGCCGCCGGCCATTCGAGATCTTCATCAACTCCAAGAACATGGAGCACTACGCCTGGACGGTTGCGCTGACGCGCATGATCTCGGCGGTGTTCCGGCGTGGCGGCGACGTCTCCTTCGTGGTGGACGAGCTGAAGGCCGTGTTCGACCCGCGCGGCGGGCAATGGATGAACGCGCATTACGTGCCCTCCATCCTGGCCGCCATCGGCGAGGTGATCGAGCGGCATCTGGTGGCGACCGGCTTCATGGCGCCGCGCGAGGCGGTGGCGAGGGATGATGTCCATGCCGTGGCCGTGAACGCAGAGGGCGCGCCGGCGCGCTACTGCCCGCGCTGCGGCCAGCCGGGGCTCGTCAAGATCGAAGGCTGCGACACCTGCGTCTCCTGCGGCTATTCGCGTTGCGGCTAGGCTCTGCTAGAGCACGGGCTTCGGAGCGGCGCGGGCCCCATGAACTATTCCCATCGTTTCTTCCTCTACGGGCCCGTCGGCCTGTTCGCGATCCTGATGCTGGGCGTCATCGGATACTGGTTCGTCGCCTCCCACGCGGTCTCGCAAAGGCTCAGCGCCGTGAACGGGCATGAGATCGCGCCGGGCATCAGGATCAGCTTTGCGCAAAAATCGATGAGCGGATTTCCGTTCCGCATCGACAGCGAACTCGATGGCCTGCGCGTGGAAATCGCGACATCGCATGGGCCGACGGTCTGGACCGCGGAGCGTTTTGCCTTCCATTCGCTGACCTATGGCCGCACCCAATACGTCTTCGAGGCGGCAGGCAGACAGGTCGTCACCTGGCACAAGGATTCCGGCGAGCTTCGCACCTATGCGTTCGTGCCGGCGCTTTTGCGCGGCAGCGTGATCGGAAACGGCGGCGAGGTCTCGCGCCTGGATATGGAAGCGATCGGGGTGGATTCTCCTGACGTGGCCGCCACGCAGATGCAGCTGCACCTGCGCAAGGATCCGAAGATCGACGGGCTCGATCTTTATTTGTCGGCGGATGGGGTTCACATCGCCGGCGATCTCGAGCCCGCCTTCGGCTCCGACATGAAATCGCTTCGCATCGATATGCTGATCTCGCCGGGAACGAGCTTCGACCCTCTTCTCGCCGGGCGTGGCGACTGGCGCGCCGCGGCGGAGAACTGGCGCGCACGGCATGGCGGCGTTCTGGTCAATTCCATCGCGGTGAACTGGGGCCGGCTCGACATCACCGGCAAAGGCGCGATGACCGTCGACGAAGCGCACCGCCCCATGGGTGCGCTGCAATTGCAGGTCGACAACTGGCAGCCGCTGGTCCAGCAGGCAGAACGGCAAGGCTGGCTCAAGGGCGCCAACAACGGGCTGGCGGCGGGCTTCTTCGGCTTTGCCGCAAATGCGCAAGGCGATGGCGCGCTGTCGGCGACGCTCGGATTCAAGGATGGAATCCTCTTCGTCGGCACGGTCCCGGCCGACACGCTCTCGCCGCTCTACTAGGGCTTGTCCTTGTTGCGGCCGAAATTCGGCGCCGCCGAATCCTGCCCGGCATCGACGATGGAGCGGCGGATGGCGCGGGTGCGCGTGAACAGATCGAACAGAAAATCGCCGTCGCCATAGCGGATCGCGCGCTGCAGATCGGTCAAGTCTTCGGAGAAACGCCCAAGCATCTCGAGCACCGCTTCGCGGTTGTTGAGGAACACGTCGCGCCACATGGTGGGATCGGACGCGGCGATGCGCGTGAAGTCGCGGAAGCCGCCGGCGGAATACTTGATCACTTCGCCCTTGGTCACCTGCTCAAGGTGATTGGCGGTGCCCACGATGTTGTAGGCGATCAGGTGCGGCAGATGGCTGGTGATGGCGAGCACAAGGTCATGGTGCTTGGCATCCATGAGTTCGACCTGGCTGCCGAGCTTTTCCCAGAACGTCTTCAGCTTTTCGACGGCCGCGGGATCGGCATCGGCCGCGGGCGTGAGAATGCACCAGCGTCCGTCGAACAATTCTGCGAAACCGGCTTCCGGGCCGGACTGCTCGGTGCCGGCGATGGGATGGGCCGGGATCAGGTGCACGCCCTTGGGCAGATGCGGCGCGACATCGCGAACCACCGCCCCTTTCACCGAGCCCGTATCGCTGACAATGGCGCCGGGCTTCACATGCGGGCCGATTTCCCTGGCGATCTGTGCAAACGCGCCGACCGGCGCGGCCAGAATCACCAGATCGGCATCGCGTACCGTTTCGGCGACCGTGCCCGGCAGCGAATCCGCGAAGCCGGCTTTTTTCGCGCGCGCGCGTTCACCCGCGTCGGGAGAATAACCTGCGATATGGCCCGCGAGTTTTCCGCGCTTCGCCGCATGCGCGATGGACGAGCCGATCAGGCCCACGCCGATCAGCGCGACTTTGTCGAACAGGGGCTTGCCGGCGGTACTCATGCGTTCACGAATTCGCCGAGCGCCTTCAGCGTGGCGCGGTTGGCTTCCTCGCTGCCGATGGTAAGGCGCAGGCAGTTGGGCAATCCATAAGCACCGACAGGCCGCAGGATGATTCCGCGTTCGGTAAGGAATGCGTCCGCCTTCTTCGTCGTCGCTTCATTGGCGAAATGGATCAGCACGAAATTGCCGACGCTGTCGTCCACCCGAAGACCGAGCTTGCGGATATGCTCGATGAGCCAGTCCTTCCACTTCTCGTTATGCGCGATGGACGCATCCACATGCGCCCGGTCCTTTAGCGCCGCTGCCGCAGCGCGCTGTGCGGGGACAGAGACGTTGAAGGGACCGCGGATGCGGTTCAGCACGTCAGCCACTTCCGGCGGACAGAACGCCCAGCCGACGCGAAGGCCGGCAAGGCCGTAGATCTTCGAGAAGGTGCGCGTCATCACCACATTGTGGTTTTCCGCGACCAGCTCGATGCCGGTGTCGTAATCGTTCTTGCGGACATATTCGGCATAGGCCGCATCGATCACCAAAATGACGTTGCTGGGCAGCCCCGCATGCAGGCGGCGAACCTCCTCGCTCGTGAGGTAGGAGCCGGTCGGATTGTTCGGATTGGCGAGATAGACCATGCGCGTCCTGGGCGTCACCGCCTTCAGCATGGCGTCCACGTCCACGCGCAGCCTAGGCTCCTTCACCACGACGGGCGTCGCGCTGTTGGAGAGCGTGGCGATGCGATAGACGAGGAAGGCGTGCTCGCTGAACACCACTTCGTCGCCCGGGTGCAGATATGCGTGGGCGAGCAAAGTCAGCAGCTCGTCGGAGCCGTTGCCGCAAACGATGCGGTCCGGGTTGAGGCCGTAAACCTCGCCGATGGCGTCGCGCAGGATCTTCGCGCTGCCTTCGGGATAGACGTCGATGCCCGACACCGCCTCGCGATAGGCTTCCACGCCTTTCGGGCTCGGCCCCAGCGAGGATTCGTTGGAGGAGAGCTTGAACACGCGGCTTGCGCCGGGCGCATGCGCGCGGCCGCCCACATAAGGCGCGATGTCCAGCACGCCGGGTTTCGGCTTCGGTTTCATGGTCTCTCCTTTCTTCCCGCACCTGCGGGAGGCCGGAATGGCTAGTGGCATCGGCGCGCCGGGGCAAGGGCAAAAGCCGATATCGTTGACAGGTGCGGCCCTTGGGCCCTAGCAAACGCGCCCGGACCGATCCGGATTGGTTGGAAAAGGCAGCTTGGCCCAGACCGCAAATCCCACCTTCCTGCGTCCCGTCTCCGAGCCCGAAGCGGACACAGGCAAGGCCATCACGTTCAGCACGCCGCTGGCGCTGGATTGCGGCCGCTCGCTGGCGCCCGTCACCATCGCCTACATGACCTATGGCACGCTGAACGCCGCGCGCAGCAACGCCATCCTCATCTGCCAC
>DATIVW010000173.1:0-5477 GCA_035465595.1 Rhizomicrobium sp.
GCCGCGTGATGACGCGACCGTGCCGCGCTTCGCCCGCGATGGCAATGTGGCGGCGATGACTCGTTTCGAATTCCTCGAAGCCGTTCGCTGCAATCCGTTCAACCGCGTGATCCTGGAGCGGTTGCCCGCGCTCGGCCTGCCGGACTGCTGGCTGGTGTCCGGCGCACTCTTCCAGACGGTGTGGAATGTGCGCACCGGGCAACGGCCCGATCTGCACATCAGGGATTACGACATATTTTATTTCGATCCCGATACGGCATGGGACGCGGAGGATGCAGCCATCCGGCGGGCGGCGGAGATCTTCGCCGATCTCGGCATCGCGGTGGAACTTCGCAACCAGGCGCGGGTGCATCTCTGGTACGAAGAAAAATTCGGCGTGCTCTACCCTCCGCTGGCGCGCGCAACCGACGGCATCGACCGCTTCCTGATGCACAATGCGCAAGTGGGACTTCGCGCAAACATCGATGGCACAGAGGTTTATGCGCCGCGCGGCTTCGATGACATTTTCAATCTGATCGTTCGCCCCAACCGCACGCCGAACTTTCTCCCTGACAGGTACATGGAAAAGGCGTTGCGCTGGAAAGAGCACTGGCCGGAGCTTACGATCCTCCCAGCCTGAAAGCGGAGGACTTCCATGAAATACAACCAGCTCGGCAATACCGGATTGTTCGTGTCCGAGATCTGCCTCGGCACGATGACGTTCGGCGGCAAGGGATTCTGGACCGTGGTCGGCGCGCTCGACCAGAAGCCGGTGAACGAAATCGTGAAAAAGAGCCTCGAAGCCGGCGTGAACTTCATCGACACGGCGGATGTCTATTCCGAAGGCATGTCGGAGAAACTCACTGGCCAGTCGCTGAAGGACCTCGGCGTGAAGCGCAGCGACGTGGTGCTGGCGACCAAGTGCTATGGCCGCGTCGGCGCCGGGCCGAACGATATCGGCGCGAGCCGCGGGCACATCATGGATTCGGTCTCGCGCAGCCTGGAGCGCCTGCAGACCGATCACATCGATCTCTACCAGATCCACGCGACGGATAGCGTAACCTCCGTGGAAGAGACGATGCGCGCGCTGGACGATCTCACGCGCCAGGGCATGGTCCGTTACGCCGGCGTGTCGAACTGGCAGGCGTGGAAGATCATGAAGGCGCTGGGCGTGTCCGACAAACGCGGCTATGCGCGATTCGAGACGCTGCAGGCCTATTACTCCATCGCGGGCCGCGACCTGGAGCGCGAGATCGTTCCGCTGCTCAACGATCAGAAAGTCGGTTTGCTAGTGTGGTCGCCGCTGGCGGGCGGCCTGCTCTCCGGCAAGTTCGGCCCCGGCAGCAACGGCCCGGAAGACGCGCGCCGCACCAAGTTCGATTTTCCGCCGGTGGACAAGGACCGCGCGTGGAAATGCATCGACGCCATGCGCGAGATCGGCAGGAAGCACGATGTCAGCGTCGCGCGCGTCGCCCTCGCCTACATCCTGCACAAGCCCTTCGTGACCACGGTCATCATCGGTGCGAAGAACACCGAGCAGCTCGACGACAACATCGCCGCCACGACGCTGAAGCTGTCGCCCGAAGAGATGAAGACGCTGGACGACGTGAGCGCGCTGCCGCACGAATATCCCGGCTGGATGCTCGCGCGGCAGAGCGCCGAACGCATCCCGCAGCCGAAGTGATGAAGTCGCTGCATGACGCGACGCTTCTGTTCGTTGCGTTCGAATGGGAGTTGGCAAAAGTCTCGTTCGCCTTCGAAACTCGCGAAGGTCGCGTGGATTTGTTTGCCGAAGGCGTGACGGACCTCCACATTCCGAAGAAAAAGGAATGGGGATCACGTGTCGGTGTCAATGAGCTGCGAGGCCCGTCAAAGGCAGAGCACGGGCTATACAGGATTGAGATAGAAATGCAGACGGGCGATGTCATAAGCATCGTCGCTCGTTCATTTCAGATGCCATAATTTGAGGAAACGCGATGCGCGATCTTTCGGGAGAGAAGCGGGAACT
Source organism: Rhizomicrobium sp. (assembly GCA_035465595.1). Lineage (GTDB taxonomy): Bacteria > Pseudomonadota > Alphaproteobacteria > Micropepsales > Micropepsaceae > Rhizomicrobium. The sequence goes on from DATIVW010000173.1 coordinate 1,988, forward strand.
GGGCGACGGCTTCACGGTGGCGCGCGTGCTGCCGCAGGCGCATGCGCGCACCGTCGGGCCGTTCGTGTTCTTCGATTATTTCGGGCCGGTGGAATTCAAGCCGGGGCATGGCATCGACGTGAGGCCACATCCGCATATCGGGCTCGCCACCATCACCTATCTGTTCGAAGGCTCGCAGGTGCATCGCGACAATCTCGGCAACGAGCAGGAGATCGTGCCGGGCGACGTGAACTGGATGACGGCGGGGCGCGGCATCGCCCATTCCGAACGCACCGGGCCGGAGGTTCGCGCGCGCGGCCATCGGATGCACGGTATCCAGAGCTGGGTGGGCCTGCCCCGCGCGAACGAGGAGGACCCGCCGAGCTTCCAGCATGTCGCAAAGGAAAAGCTGCCGTCGCAGGAGAAGGATGGCGTCGCGCTGCGGCTTGTTTGCGGAAAGGCATTCGGCATTCAGGCGCCGGTGAAGGTGCCGATGTCGATCTTCTATGCCGATGCGCAAATGAAGGCGGGATCGACGCTGACGCTGCCCGGTGACTACGAGGAACGCGGCGCCATGGTGGTGGGCGGCACCGTCGAAGCCGGCGGCATCGCGCACAAGGACAGCGACATGATGATCTTCGATCCCGGCGAACGCGCGGAGCTCAGAGCTGTGACCGACGCGCGCGTGATGCTGCTCGGCGGCGCGCCGCTGGACGGCGAACGGCATGTCTGGTGGAATTTCGTCGCCTCCTCGCGCGAGCGCATCGAGAAGGCGAAGGACGACTGGAAATCCGGCCGCTTCGCCAAGATCCCCGGCGACGACAAGGAGTTCATACCGCTGCCGGAGAAATGAGCGCGCAAGTGCAGCCTTGCGACGGCGAAAACAGAACGATGTAAATCGAAGTATCGAAGCCCGATCCCCGCCGCAGGATCCGTGCTAGGCTGGCGCGAATATCCTTGGGGGGCGTCATGAAAATCGTTCTTATGATCGTCGGCATCATCGCGTTGCTGCTTGGCCTGCTCTGGGCCGGGCAAGGCATGGGCTACATCACATGGCATCCCGCGGGCATGCAGCCGAGTTTCATGGTCGGAGACATGGGCTGGACCTACAAGGGCGTGGCGCTCGCCGTGGTCGGCGCTCTCGTCATCTTGTGGGCGCGCCGCCGCTAACGCTCCAGGAACTTCACGAACACAAGCTCGGCGTCCTTCGGATCGAGGTTCTCGATCCGGCCGCTTTCGCGATAGCCGCGCGTGAACAGAAGCGCGCGCATGGCGATGTTGGACTCATTGGTGGATGTAAAGAGCCGGTCTTCCTTCACCGAGCGCTCGATGGCGGCCAGCAGCGCGGCCCCGGCGCCCGTCCGGCGCGCTTCTTCGGCGACATACACGATCTCGATGAAGTCGCGGTGGAAGAAGGTCTTGGACAGGATGCCGTAACCCACCACCCGGCCATAGCCTTCGGCGACCCAGCAACGCCGCGCGGCAATCGCGGAGTCGATGGTGTCGCGGCGGCGAAGGTCTTTCTCAGCAAGCGGGTCGAGCGCAACCAGAGCGCGCCTGTCCCGCGTTCCCGCAAGGCGGGTCGCGATATCGCTCTTCATCGGCCGCAGGATTGGCAAAGAAAGCGGCACGAATGCGGCAGATGTCCGTAACAACCCGGTTTCCGGCGCCGAATGAGGCAGGCAGCCAGGCTGTTGGGGCATCATGAAGACCACGCTTCTCGTCGCCGGCATTCTCATGCTGGTCTACGCGCTTCACTGATCGGTCAGGGTACCGGCATTCTTCCGTGGCCGGCCGGGACGGTGATGGATAATAACATCGCCTTCGCCTATTACGGTGCGGCGCTCGCCACCGTTTCGCTGGCGGTCATCTGGTACGCGCGGCGCGGGACCTAGAGGAAATTGTATTCCTTGAAGATCGGGTGGATGTTGCCGTTCCACTCGTTGTGGTAGCGCGACAGCAGATCTTCCGCGCGCGTGCGGCCGCTTTCGGCCAGCTCCCGCAGCGACGACAGGAAGCCTTCTTCGGTGGTGCCGATCGAGTCCGTCTGCGCGCGGCGGCGAAGGCCCGCGGCCGAAATCTCCAGCATGCGCTTGGCGAGTTCTCCGACGGTGGTGTTGCGGAACGGCGTCTTGAACGCCTGCCGGGGAACCGCATCGCGCATCGCCTGCCGTTCTTCGGCGGTCCAGTCCTTGACCATGTCCCATGCCGCATCCAGCGCGACCTGGTCGTAATAGATTCCGACCCACAGCGCCGGCATGCCGCAGATGCGGCGCCACGCGCCCGCGTCGCTGCCGCGCATCTCCAGGAACTTCTTGAGGCGCACTTCCGGAAAGATGGTGGTGAGATGATCGGCCCAGTCCGCCATCGTGGGCTCGATGTCCTTCACTTCCGGAATGCGCCGTTCCATGAACGCGCGGAAGCTCTTGCCCGTCATGTCGATGTACTTGCCGTCGCGATAGAGGAAATACATCGGCACATCGAGCGCGTAATCGACATAGCGTTCGAACGACATGCCGTCCTCGAACACCCAGGGCAGCATGCCCGAGCGCGCATTGTCGACGTCCGTCCAGATCTGCGAACGATAGGAGAGGAAGCCGTTGGGCTTGCCGACGCGGAACGGCGAGTTCGCCAGCAGCGCGGTGGACACGGGCTGCAGAGCCAGGCCCACACGGAATTTCTTGACCATGTCGGCTTCGGACGAGAAATCGAGATTCACCTGCACCGTGCAGGTGCGGAACATCATCTCGCGGCCATACCCGCCGACCTTCGGCATGTAATCGCGCATGATCTTGTAGCGGCCCTTGGGCATGATGGGCACTTCGTCCAGCGTCCAGTCCGGCGCGAAGCCGAGGCCGAGGACGCCGAGACCCAATTCCTTGCAGACCTCGCGCACCTGCTCCTGGTGCGTGTTCACCTCGGCGCAGGTTTCATGGATGGTGCGCAGCGCGGCGCCGGAAAGTTCGAACTGACCGCCGGGCTCAAGCGAGATCGACGCGCCGTTCTGGTAGCCGCCGATGATATGCGGGCCTTCCTTCACTGGCTCCCAGCCGAAGCGCGTCATGCCTTCGAGCAGCGCGCGGATTCCGCTCGGCCCTTCGTAGGGAACCGGACGGAATGTCTTGAGGTCGTAGACGAACTTCTCGTGCTCGGTGCCTATGCGCCATTGCTCGCGCGGCTTTGAGCCCGACGACAGATGCTCGATCAGATCGGCCTTGCCCGTGATCGGGCCGCCGGCGGATTGCGGTATCGACATCACGGCCCTCCCTGCGCGCGTTGTCCGGGGAAATTTCCCCTATGGCCGCGTGTGAATCTTGAACGCGCCATTCAGTGGTTGGCTATTTAGGCGTCCCAACATCAACCGACAAGGGAGCCAGTTGCTTGCCCATGCGCATGAGGGGAATGCGAATTCCATCGCGTGCCTCAGCTTCGAATGCTTCCAGATCGCGATAACCACATGCGCGGTAAAGCGGGACCCCCGCCATCGTTCCCGCAAGCTCGACGCGCGCGA
>DATIVW010000174.1:0-11257 GCA_035465595.1 Rhizomicrobium sp.
TGCCGCCTGCTCGAAGCTTGCGTTTTCGGCGAGCGCCGTCGCCTTCACGCCGCGATAGATCGGGCCATCCTCGGTGATGGTCGATACGGCACTGTCCATGACCGGCAGGTCGGCCGCCTTCAGTCCCTGGCCTTCGACCATCGGCGCGCGCCGGTTCTTCAGGCTGCGCACATCGTCTGCGCGATAGCGGCGCGAGCGGGCGCCTTCCTCGGAGGGCTCCGAGCGCACCAGACCGCGGCTCACATAGGCATAAAGCGTCGCCGGGGAGATGGAGAGTTCGGCAGCGGCTTCGCCGGCCGAGAGATAGAGCGGTTCGTCGGAATTATTCATGTTGATCAAGCTAGTCAAGATTGATCAACAAGTCGAGAACCCCGACCTTTGTTGCAACGCAACAAGGAGCTGGATCATGACCCTGCAGACCTCGAAATCCCCTATCGGCCTGGACGGCGTCGCCGCCGCCGAGACCCGCCTCAGCCATGTGGATGGCGAAAAGGGCGAGCTGATCATCGCAGGCGAATGGGTGTCCGACCTCGCCGAGGCCAACAGCTTCGAAGGCGTCACGGCACGGCTCTGGTCGCTCGCCACCACGACACCGATCAGCGAAGCCGAAGTCCGCGCCGCGCTGGGTGAAGCGCGGGTGCGAGCGTTCAAGCGCCTGCCCGCCCTCCTCGCCGCCACCGACGGCCTGTCGGTGGTCGATGGCTTTCGCGCCGCGACGGCGGCGCTGCATTCCGAACATGGCCTCACCGATGATGCGACCATTGTCGGCGCGTTGCCGGTGATCGCTTCGGCACTTGTGCGGCAGGCGAATGGCGAGCCGCCCATCGCTCCGGATCCGACACGCAGCCATGCCGCCGACACGCTGCGCATGCTGCGCGGCGTTCCGGCGAGCGCGGCGGAAGCCAAGGCGCTCGACGCCTATCTCGTCACCGTCAGCGATCACGGCATGAACGCGTCGACCTTCGCCGCGCGCGTGGTGGCTTCGACCCGCGCCGATCTCTTCGCGGCTATCACCGCCGGCTACTGCGCACTGACGGGACCGCTGCACGGCGGCGCGCCTGAGCCCGTCCTGGAAATGCTCGACGCCATCGGCACGCGCGAGCGCATCAGGCCCTGGATCGACGCGGCGCTCGCGCGCGGCGAGCGTCTGATGGGTTTCGGCCATCGCATCTATCGCGTGCGCGATCCGCGCGCGGACGTGCTGAAACGTACGGTCGACAGGCTCGGCGCCAATTCCATCGACCTGCCCTTTGCCGCCGAAGTCGAAGCCTACGCACGCGAGGCATTGCGCAAGAAGAACCGGGAGCGCGCGTTGGACACCAACGTGGAATTCTTCACTGCGATCCTTCTCGATGCGATCCGGATTTCGCGGCAATGCTTCACGCCAATCTTCGCCTGCGCCCGCGCCGCCGGCTGGACGGCGCACGCGCGCGAGCAGCAGCGGCTGGGACGGCTGCTTCGTCCCAGTTCCGTCTATGTGGGAGAGATGCCATGAAGATCGATGGCCGGTGCCATTGCGGGCAGGTGACGTTCGAAGCGGAAGTCGATCCGGTGACGGCGGGAATCTGCCACTGCACCGATTGCCAGATGCTGTCCGGTTCTGCTTACCGCGTATCGGTGCGCGCGGCGGCGCAGGACTTCAGGATCAGCGGCGCGGTCTCGACCTATATCAAGACCGCCGACAGCGGCAACAAGCGCCGCCACGCCTTCTGCCCGAACTGCGGGACTCCAGTCTATGCGACCCAGCTGGAGGATCCGACGGCATACACACTGCGCGTCGGCACGATCCGCCAGCGCGCCGAGCTGGCGCCCCAGCGGCAGATCTATTGTCACTCCGCGGTGCCATGGTCGGCGGATATACGCGGTATCGAAGCGCTGGACCTGCGCATCCTGCAGCGATAACGGACGGCACACGGAGGCAGATGAACAACCTCCGCGCGCGCCTGCGCCACACAAAGCTGTGATTGTCCGGCGGGTTGGCGGGATTCGCCGGGTTGGCGGGCACGCGCGCCCCATGTAAAGGTGCCGTCGAAGAATCCCGCGGGGCGGGACAGAGGGGCATTTTCTATGGCCAATGACATTCCGCTCAATCCGGAGCCGCAGATCGACAACGACCTCAAGCGTGCGCTGGGGCCCGTGCATCTGGTCGCGCTCGGCATCGGCGCGATCATCGGCGCGGGCATCTTCGTCCTCACCGGCCACGCGGCCGCGAGCTATGCGGGATCGGGCGTGGTGGTGTCCTTCGCCATCGCCGGGCTGGGTTGCCTCTTCGCCGGCCTCTGCTACGCCGAATACGCCGCGATGATCCCCGTCGCAGGCAGCGCCTACACCTACACCTACGCCACGATGGGCCGGTTCCTCGCCTGGATCATCGGCTGGAACCTGGTGCTGGAATATCTCGCCGCCGGATCGACCGTCGCGGTTGGCTGGTCGGGGTACTTCTCCGACTTCATGGCCAAGCAGCTTCACATGCCGATTCCCGCCGCGTTCGACGGCGCGCCCTTCAAGCTGGAAGGCTTCCACAACCTGGTCGCGACGGGCTCGTACTTCAATCTTCCCGCCGTGGCGCTGGTGGCGCTGGTGACGTTCGTGCTGATCGTCGGCGTGAACATGAGCGCGAACTTCAACAACCTGATGGTCGCCATCAAGCTCACGATCGTGCTCGTCGTGATCTTCGTGTGCTTCTCCTTCGTGGTTCCCGCCAACCACGTGCCGTTCGTTCCGCAGAACACCGGAACGTTCGGACAGTTCGGCTGGACCGGCGTATTCCGTGCCACGGGCGTCATCTTCTTCGCCTATATCGGCTTTGACGCGGTGAGCGTCGCGGCGCAGGAGGCAAAGAACCCGCAGCGCGACGTTCCGATCGGCATCCTGGGATCGCTGCTCATCTGCACCGTGCTCTACATGCTGATGTCGTGGGTGCTGACCGGCATTGCGCCCTATACGACTCTGAACGTGGCGCATCCGGTTTCGCAGGCCGTGGAAGCGTTGCCGCAGACCGCTTGGCTCGCGCCTTTCGTCAATGTCGGCGCCGTCGTCGGCCTCGCTTCGGTAGTGCTGGTACTGCTGCTCGGCCAGTCGCGCATTTTCTACGCGATGGCCAAGGACGGCATGATCCCGGCGCTGTTCTGCGACATCCATCCCCGCTTCAAGACGCCATGGCGCGGCTCGATCATCACCGGCGCGTTCTGCGCACTCGGCGCGGGCGTTCTGCCGCTCGACATCCTGGGCGAGCTCGTCTCCATCGGGACATTGCTGGCGTTCGTGATCGTCTGCATCGGCGTGATGATGCTGCGCGTCAGCCGCCCGAACGTGAAGCGGCCGTTCCGCGCGCCCGTGATCTGGATCGTGGGACCGCTCGGCATCTTCATGTGCCTTTTCATGATGGTGTTCCTGCCGCTCGATACCTGGATCCGGCTGGGCGTGTGGACGGTGATCGGACTTGTGATCTACTTCATCTACAGCATCCGGCATGTGAGGCCGCCACGCTGGAAGCTGGAAGACGCGCCGCAGGCCGCGGAATAGCGTCACGATGAGCGATCAAGCGCTGGGACAGCCCGACCCCGTCGTCGCCGAGGCTCACGAGCTTCGCCGCGCGCTCGGTCCCGTCAATCTCATCCTGATCGGGATCGGCTCGATCATCGGGTCGGGCATCTTCGTCTATACCGGCACGGCTGCGGCGGAGCACGCGGGCCCCGCCGTGATGCTGTCTTTCGTCATCGCCGGGTTCGGCTGCCTTTTCGCCGGGCTCTGCTATGCCGAATTCGCCTCGATGATCCCCGAGTCCGGCAGCGCCTACACCTATGCCTACGCCACCATGGGCCGCTTCATGGCCTGGTTCATCGGCTGGAACATGGTGCTGGAATATCTGGTGTCCGCGGCCGGCGTGAGCGCCGGATGGTCGGGATATCTCGTCAGCCTGCTGAACGACTTCGGTATCCACCTGCCGATGGCCTTTGCCAGCGCGCCGCTGGCGGGCAACGGTTTCGACAACATCCATTTGACCGGCGCGGTGTTCAACCTTCCGGCCGTGGCGCTCGTCGCCGTCCTGACCACCTTCCTCGTCGTCGGCGTGAAGGAGTCGGCGCGCTTCAACGGCCTGATGGTGATCATCAAGGTTTCGATCGTCATCGCGGTGATCGCGTTCGGACTGTCGTTCGTCCACGTCTCCAACCTGACGCCCTTCATTCCGCCCAATCCCGCCGCGGCGGGAAAGACGGGGCTCGATGCGTTCCGGGCCGAGTTCGCCAATTTCGGGCATTTCGGCATCACGGGCATCCTTGCCGCCGCGCCGATCGCCTTCTTTGCCTATATCGGCTTCGAAGCGGTGTCGGTGGCCGCGCAAGAGGCGCGCAATCCGCGCCGCGACCTGCCGATCGGCATCCTCGGCTCGCTCGGCATCTGCACGGCGCTCTACATGCTGATGGCGCTCGTGCTGACCGGCATCACGGACTGGCGCACGCTCGACGTCGCCAGCCCTGTCTCGTTCGCCGTATCGAAGATCGAAGGCCTCAAATGGCTGATGATCCCCATCGACGTTGGCGCCGTCGTCGGCCTCGCTTCGGTCGTGTTCGTTTCGCTCTACGGTCAGAGCCGCGTGTTCTTCTCGATGGCGCGCGACGGATTCCTGCCGCCGACCTTTTCGGAAGTGCACAAGACGTTCAAGACGCCGCATCGCGGCACCATCATCATCGGGATTCTCGCGGCCGCGCTGGCCGCGGTGTTTCCCTTCGACGTGCTGGCGGACCTGGTGTCGATCGGAACGCTGGCTGCCTTTATCGCCGTGTGCGTCGGCATCCTCATCTTGCGGGTGACGGCGCCCAAGGCGCGCCGGCAGTTCCGCACGCCGATTGCCTGGTTCACGGCGCCGGCGGGCATCTTCGTCTGCGGCGTCATGATGGCGAGCCTCGGCGGGGCCACGTGGATCCGGCTCCTCATCTGGACCGCGATCGGCATCGTCATCTATCTCGCCTATGGCCGGAGCCATGCGGCACCTTCGAAGTGGCAGGTCAAGAACGAAAGCTGATAGCTTTCTCCCATGCCCTACCGTTCGCTCCGTGATTTCATCGCAAAGCTGGAAAGCGCCGGCGAACTCGTCCGCGTAAAGGAACCCGTCTCCACGGTTCTGGAAATGACGGAAATCCAGACGCGTCTGATCGCGGAGGGCGGCCCCGCGGTTCTCTTCGAGAAGCCGATCAAGGCCGACGGCACACCGGCCGACATGCCCGTGCTGGTCAATCTCTTCGGCACGGTGAAGCGGGTCGCCATGGGCGTGACCATGGGCGGCGTCGAGCGCACGACAGCGCGTGAGATGCGCGAGGTCGGCGAGACGCTCGCGATGCTGCGCCAGCCGGAACCGCCGCGCAGCCTCGGCGAAGCGATGGACTTGCTGCCGCTCGCCAAGACCGTGATGAGCATGCGGCCGAAGACTGCAGGCAGCGCGGCCTGCCAGCAGGTCGTGCTGCGCGGCGACCAGATCGATTTGAACAGGCTCCCGATCCAGACCTGCTGGCCGGGCGAGCCCTCGCCCCTCATCACATGGCCGCTGGTGGTGACCAAAGGACCGAGCGGCGCGCGCGAGGACAATTTCAACCTCGGCATCTACCGGATGCAGCTGCTGAACAGGAACCAGACGATCATGCGCTGGCTGAAGCATCGCGGCGGCGCACAGCATCACGCACGCTGGGGCAAGGAGAAGACCGCGCCGCTTCCCGCTGCGGTCGTGCTCGGCGCCGATCCCGGGACGATCCTCGCCGCCGTGACGCCGGTGCCGGACACGTTGTCGGAATATCAGTTCGCAGGATTGCTGCGCGGGCAGCGCGTCGAGCTCGTCGATTGCGTGAGCCAGCCGCTGAAAGTGCCCGCGGAAGCGGAGATCGTGCTGGAGGGCGAAGTCTCGCTCACCGATTACCGCGACGAAGGGCCGTATGGCGACCACACGGGCTACTACAACTCCGTCGAGCAGTTTCCGGTGTTCACCGTCACGGCGATCACCATGCGCCGCGATCCGATTTATCTGTCCACTTATACGGGTCGTCCGCCGGATGAACCTTCGGTACTCGGCGAGGCGTTGAACGAAGTCTTCATTCCGCTGTTCAAGCAGGTGTTCCCGGAGATCGTCGACTTCTGGCTGCCGCCGGAGGGCTGCTCCTATCGCATCGCTGTCGTGTCGATGAAGAAGGCCTATCCCGGCCATGCCAAGCGCGTGATGATGGGCGTGTGGTCGTATCTGCGCCAGTTCATGTACACCAAATGGGTGATCGTGGTGGACGACGACATCAACGCACGCGACTGGAAAGACGTGATGTGGGCGCTGTCCACGCGGATGGACCCCAAGCGCGACATCACGCTGATCGAGGGCACGCCGATCGACTACCTCGATTTCGCGTCGCCGGAGAGCGGCCTCGGCTCCAAGATCGGGCTCGATGCGACGAACAAGCTGCCGCCGGAAACCAAACGCGAATGGGGCAGGAAGATCGCGATGGATGAAGACGTCATCCGCAAGGTCACGGAGAAATGGAAATCCCTCGGCCTGCCCGGCAGCGGCAAACCCGTGTGGAAATGATCGCGCGGGCCGCATTCGCTGCGGTCCTGCTCTTCGCGAGCGCCGCCTCCGCGCAGGACTGCAAGCTGCGCGCGGTAGCGAGCCTGCGCACGGAAGCGGGCCCCGACAACCTGCTCCTCGTGCCCGCCTCAGTGAACGGCCAGCAGGTGCTGATGCTGTTCGACACCGGCGCCACGCGCGGCATCCTCGACGCAGGGTTTGCGCAGAGCCTCGGGCTTCCCGCGAACCGGATACCGGCCGCCCAGCCAAGCTTTGCGGTGCCGCGTCATCCCCTGCTCAGCTTCCAGACCGCGCCGTCGATGCAATTCTTCACGGCCAACGGAACGCGGCTGAACAGATACACCGTCGCACCGTCTTTCGATCTCGGCGGCGTCCACGGCACCGATGTGCGCTTCATGCTGGCCGGGTTCGCCGATCCGAATATTCCGCCGCTGAAGGGTATCCTGGGGAGCGACCGCTTCCGCGACTACGATGTTGAGCTCGATCCGCGCGCGCGTCTGGTCAATCTCTATTCCCAGGATCATTGCGAGGGGCATGTCGTCTATTGGGCGGATGCCTATTCGGATATCCCCATCGGCCTGAGCCAGGATGGCGAGATCCGCCTGATCATGACGCTCGATGGCCAGGAACTGGACACGGTTCTGGACACCGGCGCGTCAAACACCACACTCAGCCTTCAGGCGGCGCACAATGTGTTCGGCCTGGATACGGACTCTCCGGGCGTCGAGAAACAGTCCGGCGAAGGCCGCGACGGGGTTTACCGCACCCGCTTCAAATCGCTGGTGGCCGGCGGCGTCGCCATCGCCAATCCGCAGATCGTGCTGGTGCGCGACGCGCTCGCCGATCGTCTCAAGCAGGAGGAAATCGACGCACACCACCTGATGCCGGATACCCGCCGCACGCCCCAGCTGATCCTGGGTATGGATATATTACGCCAGCTTCACGTCTACATCGCCTACCGGGAGAAGAAGCTCTACGTCACCGCCGCGGCGGCGGGGATGCCCGGCCATTGACGGCTTGACCGGACCCGGTTTCGGCCTTCACATGCCTGCACTTCAGGGTAGAGGGGAACTCCATGTCACTCGTTTTTGAATCTGGCTATTACGCTTTCGGTTTCTACGCCGCGCTGAACGCGCTCGTCATGCTGGTGCTCGGCGTGCTGGTGACCCGCGCCCGCGTTACCTACCGCGTCGATATCGGTGACGGTGGCGTGCCGCAAGTCGCGGGGCCGCTTCGCGCACATGCGAACAACACAGAATATGTCCCGATGGCGCTTCTGCTGGTCTGGGCTCTGGCCTCGCCGCTGGGTGGCTCGATCTGGCTGATCCACGGCGTGGGCGGCACGTTGACGCTGGGCCGCATCCTGCATGCCCTCGGCCTTTCGCAATCCACGGGCCCATCCACGCTTCGCCTGGTCGGCATCATGTTGACGTGGATTTCCTTCATTGTCGGGATCGTCGGGGTGTTCTATCTCATTTTATTCCCGCAAGCCTAACCTTCGGCGTCCCGATTTGGCCAAACAGAACAAAGAAGAGATCCTAGACAGCCTGATCCAGGCGGCCCGCAGGGCAGGCGCCGATGCCGCGGATGCACTTCTGGTCGAGGGTGTATCCGCCGGCGTGTCCTATCGCCTCGGAAAACTCGAGGACGTCGAGCGCGCGGAGTCCACCGATCTGGGCCTGCGCGTCTTCGTCGGCGCGCGCGTGGCATTCGTGTCGTCCACGGATTTGTCGAAGGAGCGGCTCGCCGAATTGCCAGAGCGCGCGGTGGCGATGGCGCGGCTGGCGCCGGAAGACAAATATGCGGGCCTCGCGCCCAAGGACCTGCTCGCCCGCGATTTTCCGTCGCTCGATCTTGAAGACGCCCATGAGCCTTCAACCGAGACGCTGATCGAACGCGCCAAGGGCGTCGAAGGCGCAGCGATGGCGGTGAAAGGCATCACCAATTCGGAAGGCGGCGGCGCGAGCTTCAGCCGTTCCGCCATCTGGCTTGCGACGAGCGAAGGCTTTCGCGGTGGCTATGCCTCCACGAGCCACGGCATCGGCGTCGCCGTGCTGGCGGGCGAAGGCACCGGCATGGAGCGCGACTATGCCCAATCCAGCGCCCGGCATGCGTCCGACATGGAAGCACCGGACGTCGTCGGCAAGCGCGCGGGCGAGCGCACGATCAAGCGCCTCAATCCGCGGCAGGCCAAATCGCAGCGCGCGCCGGTGGTTTACGATCCGCGCGTCTCGGCCTCGCTGGTCGGAAGTTTTGCGGGCGCAATCTCCGGTTCGTCCATCGCGCGCGGCGTGAGCTTCCTGAAAGACAAGATGGGAGAAGCCGTGTTCAGCCCTTCCATCAACATCATCGACGATCCGCATCGCGTGCGCGGACTGCGCTCCAGGCCGTTCGACGGCGAGGGGGTGGCGAACCGCAAGATGGCGCTGATCGAGAACGGCGTGCTGAAAGCCTGGCTGCTCGACATCGCGAGCGCCAAGCAGCTCGGGTTGACGACCAATGGCCATGCGGCGCGCGGCACCGGCGGCCCGCCCTCGCCCTCCGTCACCAATCTCTACATGGCGCCGGGCACCGTTTCGCCGGAAGACCTCATCGCCGACATCAAGGACGGGTTCTACGTTACCGAAACGATGGGCTTCGGGGTCAACGGCGTCACCGGCGACTACAGCCAGGGTGCCGCGGGTTTCTGGATCGAGAACGGCAGGATCGCCTATCCGGTTTCGGGCGTGACCATCGCCAGCAACCTGAAAGACATGTTCCTGAATCTGACTCCGGCAAACGACCTGGAATTCCGATACGGCACGAACGCGCCGACGATTCGCGTGGAAGGCATGACCATTGCCGGCTCGTGATGCCGGGCTCGCCGCGGACCGGTCGCTGATCGAGGACGCCGTACGCGCGGCCGGCGCGATTGCGCGCAAGTTCTACGGTGGCGATTACAAGAAGTGGGACAAGGGCAAGGGCCAGCCTGTCACCGAGGCCGATCTTGCCGTCGACCAATATCTGCGCGAGACGCTGACGGCCGCGCGGCCAGGCTATGGCTGGCTGTCGGAAGAGACCGAGGACGATCCGTCACGCCTTGAAAGGCGGAAGGTTTTCGTGGTCGATCCCATCGACGGCACGATCGCGTTCCTTAAGAACCGGCCGCACTTCACGATCTGCGTCGCGGTGGTTTGCGACGGCCGGCCCGTTGTCGGCGCGGTCCACAATCCGGTGCTGGACGAATGCTTTGCGGCCACGATCGGCGAAGGCGCATCGTTGAACGGAACCGCCATCCACGTCTCCGCACGTGCGGAACTGGAAGGCTGCCGCATGCTGAGCGACCGCGCGATGCTCGCGCATCCCGCCTGGAACAACCCGCCGAACCGCCCCTGGCCGCCGATGCACATCGAAACACGCAATTCCGTCGCCTATCGCATGGCGCTGGTCGCCAGCGGCGCGTTCGATGCCACCATTGCGCTGTCGGCGAAACGGGACTGGGACATGGCCGCTGCCGATCTCATCGTGCGCGAAGCCGGCGGCGCCATGACAACGCATACCGGCGACGTTCCCCGCTATAATGGAGAGCACGCGATTCAGCCCTCGCTGATTGCAGCGGGCCCTGCGCTGCATGCGGAAATCCTGTCGCGTGTTGGTCACATAAATCTGCAGAGGTAAGCCATGGCCGAGCATGAACCCAAACAGCTTCTTCACCTTGTCTTCGGCGGCGAGCTGGTTTCGCCGCACACCCATGAATTCAAGGATCTGACCAAGCTCGACATCGTGGGCATGTATCCCAACTACACGGAGGCCCTGAAGGCCTGGCGCGGCAAGGCGCAAGGCAGCGTGGACAATGCGCAAATGCGCTATTTCGTGGTCCATATTCACCGGCTGATGGAGCCGGACATGCATTAACCCGTTGGCGCCGCTGCAAAAGCCCGTGATAAAAAAGTGACCAGCCCGCCGGGGCCGTGCTAGACCGGCGCCCGCATGAATCTCCGCCCGGACAATCTGACCGCAGCAAGGCCCCTGCCCGTGAAACCGCGCGGCGACTGGGACGCGGTGCGTCGCATCGTGCGCGACTATATCGGCAACCGCTGGACGCTGCTCACGCTCGGGCTGCTGTGCATGGTCATCTCGGCGGCGATGACGGGGCTCATGGCGGGTCTTATCAACCCCGCGATCAAGCGCGTCTTCCTGCTCAAGCATGCCGACCAGTTCGTCATCATTCCGCTGGAATACATGGCTGTCATCATCGTCCGCGCCGTCTCCAGCTTTGGCGAGCAGGCGATAACCAACACCATCGCCGAACGCATCAGCGCGGATATCCAGCGCGACATGTTCCGGAGCCAGATACGGCTCGACATCGGCGGGCTGAATGCCGTGCATTCCTCGGAGATGATCTCCAAATTCCTTTACGACACCACGCTTCTGCGCAACGCCATCACACGCGGCATCCTGGCGATGGGGCGCGAGATCCTCACGCTCGTCGCCATGCTGGTGGTTATGGTCTGGAACAGCTGGCAGCTTTCGCTGATCTCGCTGGTGCTTCTGCCGCCCGTTGTATGGGTCATCTACAAGATCAGCCGCTCCCTGCGCCGGTCCTCGACGCGCGGCATGGAGGAAACGGGCACGCTGTCGAAATCCCTCACCGAGGCGCTGACCGGGCGGCGCATCATCAAGGCCTACAATCTCGAAGACCACGCGACCGAA
>DATIVW010000175.1:0-1995 GCA_035465595.1 Rhizomicrobium sp.
GAGCTGCGACGCCGGCTTGCCGAAGAAGCGCTCCGCCGCCGCCTCGATGCCGAAGGTGCCGGCGCCGAAATAGACGCGATTGAGATAGAGCGTGAGGATCTGATCCTTCGAGTAGCGTGACTCCAGATAGAGCGCGAGGAAGGCTTCCTGCGACTTGCGCTCGAAGGTGCGCTTGGGATCGAGAAACAGATTTTTCGCCAGCTGCTGCGTCAGCGTCGAGCCGCCCTGCGTGACATGGCCCGCGATCATGTTCTCGATCGCGGCGCGTCCCAGGCCAATCGGATCAAGGCCGAAATGGTCGCGGAAGCGGCGGTCCTCGATGGCGATGAAGGCATTGGGGACATAGGGTGGCAGATTGGCGACATCCACCATCGTGCCTTGCGTCAGTCCGCGGCGCGCGATCTGGCGGCCATGGACATCCAGAATCGTGAGGTCGTGTGACGGACCTTTCGCGAGAAGCCCGCGGGTGTCCGGCAATTCCGAAATCCAGTGCGAGAAGAAGACCGCGCCGCCGATCAAGCCCCACGCAAAGAGCAGCGCCAGCACATAGGGCCAGCTGCGCCTTGGCGCGTCACCTTCGCCTGCGTACCGGCCGTGCGCTTCGTAGTCGTAGTCGTCTTCGTCGTCGTAGTCCGGTTCCGGCGGTTCGCGTTCAGCAATGGTCTTGATGCGCCGCTCGAAGCGGGGCTCGACCTTGCGCCTGGATTGCTTCTTCTTTGCCATCGGCCCCGCGCTCGCCGGGATTGGAAAGCCGCGATTTTTCTAGGCCCTGAGGGTTAACAGGCGTTAAACATCCCAAACTTGCACAGGGGCGATGATCCACGATATGGACGCCCTTCCTCGACCGAAGGGCACATATTGTGGCTGCCGATTCCGCGCCCGAACTTTCCGTGATCGTGCCGGTCTTCAACGAGGCCGGAAACATCCTGCCCCTGGCCGAGGAGGTTCGCACGGCTCTCACCGGCGTTTGCCGCTACGAGCTCATCTTCATCGACGACGGCTCGTCGGATTCCTCGCCTGCCGAAATGAAGCAGGCCGCAACGGCCGATCCCAACATCCGCCTGTTCCACCATCTGAAGCGTTCCGGGAAAAGCGCCGGGCTGGTGACCGGCTTCTTCGCGGCGCGCGCGCCATGGGTGCAGACGCTGGACGGCGACCGCCAGAACGATCCGCAGGACGTGGCGCGCGTATGGAAGATCATCCATGCGCCGATGCCCGATCCCCGGCTCGGAATCATCGCCGGCGTGCGCAAGCGCCGCAACGACGGCTTCATCAAATGGCTGTCGTCGCGCACGGCCAACTTCATCCGCCGCAACATGCTGCGGGACGATACGAAAGACACCGGCTGCGGCTTCAAGCTGATCCGCACCTCGGTTGCACAACGCTTTCCCTTCTTCGACGGCATGCACCGGTTCCTTCCGGCTCTGACCCGGCGCAACGGCTACACCATCCTGCAGATCGACATCGAAGACCGCGCCCGCGTCGCCGGCGTCTCCAAATACGGATTCTTCGACCGGCTCGTGGCGGGCATCTTCGATCTTCTCGGCGTGTTCTGGCTGATGCGCCGGGGCACGCCCGCTGAAGCCGAGGAATTGCCGCGCGCATGATCGCAAAGGCCGAACGCAAGCGCCGCGACATCTGGGCCGACCTGGCCGAGCCGTCGAGCGTCATCGCGTTCCTGGTCCTCTACTGCGCCATCCATTTCCTGGTGCGCTACCTGCTGTCGCCCAATTTCACGCTGGATGAATCCGAGCAGATGCTGTTCGGACAGAGCCTGGAATGGGGCTATCGCTTCCGCCATCCGCCGCTGATCACATGGCTTTCATGGGCAACGCTTGCCGCAACGAACAACAGCCGCGCCGCATTCTTCCTCCTGAAATATCTCATCATGGCCGGTGGCCTCGTCGTCTATTTCGCGGCGGCGCGCATCGTCATCCGCGACGTGCGCATGGCGACGCTCGCAACCTTCGGCTTGCTGACGACGTTCGTCATCGG
>DATIVW010000176.1:0-3456 GCA_035465595.1 Rhizomicrobium sp.
CAATGGTCGACATGCGCCTGCAACTGGCGCATGGCCTTGAAGCCGTCGGGCGAGGCCGCGACGTAATTGATGCGTTGGTTCACGTGGATACTCCTCGTCAATGGAACGGCACCGGCGCGTGGTCGGACGCCGCCGGGCGCAGGAAGAAATCGTGCAAGTACTTCTCGCCCTCGTCGTCGAAGATCGTCACGACGGTCCGGAGCTGCGGATTCCGTTCGCGCACGCGCTGCAGTGAATCGCGCCGCGTGGCGTGGGTGCCAGTTCGCGGCCCGTGCGCGCGAACTCCAGGGCGGACGGCGGATACAGCGGATAGTCCATGCGGTGGTTTCCTCGAATCGATGGAATCAATGCCACGGTGGCGTGCAGCCGAGCGTCCACGCCGGCGGGTCGCTGGCGGGAAAACTCTGCCGCAGCGCCTCGTCGATGCGTTGCTCGAGGCGGGTTGTGCCGGCATTCGCAGCGGACGCGAGTGCGGCAGGCGTGCCGGTTGCGTCGGTTCGGCGCGCGGGCGATGTTCGTGGTTGCGGGATCGAAGCGGGGATCATGGCGGTCGGCCCTCGGTGGGACAGGAGAGACCGGGGCGGCGCAAGGCGCGCGGCGGAGTGGGATCATGATACGCCTGCCGCAGGCGTCTTCAAAGGTCGGCGTTGTTGCGATCGAGCACGTCGCGCGTCTGTACGCAGCCGGCCCGCTTGACCCAGATCAGGGGCGGCGCGAACTTCGCGGCGTAGCATGGCCGCGCCCGCAGATGCCCGGAGTTCGCCATGCCCGATTCGCTGGTTCCAGAAGAAAACGTCCATGTCTTCGATGCGCGCGGTGTTGCACGCCGCTTCCGCCACTCGGCGATCTTCGGCGCGCTCGGCGCGCTGCGCAACGGGGAAACGATGCGCTTCATCAACGACCACGATCCGTTGCCGCTGCTCGCGCAACTCGGTGATCGGTTCGGCGAACATCTCACCATCGCGTATCGCCAACGCGATCCGGTCGTGATCGATTTCGGCATCGTCGGCCTGCCGGAAGAATAAGGCGATGGCACTCCCCGATTTCTATGCGCTGGCGCCACGCATACTCATGCGCGACCCACTCGCCGAATTTCTCGGTGCCGCCAGCGACGGGCTGATCGAATACGGCTATGCTGACGCGGTGCGCCTGGCCGGGCACTCCTGTCCGACGGTCGCCGGCGCATACCTGATGGCGCGCGCGGCATTGCGCGCGCTGTATCCGGACGCTCCGGCCGAACGCGGCGGCGTGACGGTCACGATGAGCGCACCCGAGAGCGAAGGCACCACCGGCGTCGTCGCGCAGGTATTCACTCTGATCACCGGCGCGGCCGCGGCGAACGGTTTCCGCGGCATTGGCGGGCGCTTCGCACGCGACGGCCTGCTCGCTTACGCTGGCGGCGACACGCACCTGGTCGCGCGTTTCCGGCGCCGCGATACCGGTGCCGAGGTCGGCGTGGCGCTGGACGCGTCGCGTGTCGCACCCGCGCCGGATCTGCGCGAACGCATGGGCCGTGCGCTGGCGGGCGATGCGACGGCGCCCGAGCGCGAGGCCTTCGCGGAGGCCTGGCAGGATCGCGTGCGGCGCCTGCTGCTGGAGCACGCCGACGACCCGCGCGTGATCCGGATTGAGCGCTACGCTTGAGCGGAATGCTGGCTACGGGCCGGCCGCAGGGCGAATCGGTCCGAAACAATGGCGGGCCTTCCAGGCGATGACGATTGGTCGCAAATCTGCGATTTGCAGGGAATTTGTGGTGGCTAGAGGCGGAATCGAACCGCCCATCGAGTTTCGCACGCGCATGGGTTGCCTGCGCCTTGAGCCAGTCATCAAATTCGGCGTTATTCTCGCCCTCCATCCAACGGTAATCTTGCCGATGATCGTATCAGACGCACTCGTCTACACAGTCGAAGGCATCTGATTCGATGGCATCTCGGCCAGCCCGTTCCGACCCCATGCAGACTTTCGCCGAAGTCAGCTTTCCGGACTTCCGACCTGTATTTGAGTGGGCGTCCAAACCTTGATCCAGCGCGCGAGCTTTGCCTCGGCTGAAAGTCGTTGAGGCGATACGATCGTTTCCGCAGGAAGCTCTCGACAATCGAACGCGTTGCGATTGACGGCACCCAATAACGCCCCTTGGGTGTCTCGGGCCGTAACCGCAACCAAGACACCGCAGTCTCGACAGATCATGAATTCCGCTTGTTCGGATCCTTGCCGGTAGCGTTGCAGCACGCCTGCGCGGACGATTCGTAGAGTCAGTATGCCGTCGGAATCGGAGATCCATGCGGCGCGATGTCGCGCGCAGAAATCGCAGTCGCAAGCGCGTGGCGTCAAGTCCGCCAAGGAGACTTCAGTGTCGAGATTCCAGCGCAGTGCGCCGCAGTGGCAGCCGCCTGTGTGGGAATGGGATGTTATACAGGTCACGATTCTCTCAAAGTGGCCGGGAGACGATCAGGGTCGGCCCTAAGGCGATAGTCATGAACGGCCACTATTCGGGAACAGAAAGGTCTGAAAATGCTCAGCCGCGTAGGCTCGCCTCGATCGAAGGGTTCGACCTCGACCACGCGCTAACCAGCGGGAATGGGAAGCACCTCCATAACCTCGACGCCCTCACCTGGGAAGAGGGTGAAGTGAGGATGATTGAGGAAAAGCCTGGCTGCCGACTCATGTGATTCGGCTTGCACGATGGTGAACGCAGCGAGATTGTTCCGAATGTCGTTGACGCCGGATTTGGAGACAAGCTTGGTGCGACTCAATGGACCGCCCATATCAAGGATCGACGGACCGTTGTCACTGGCCCACTTCTTCCAAGCATTGATGCCAGCGGACTGCCGCTGATGACGCTCAATCTCAGGTAGTTTATCCCAGGCTGCCATGGCATCTGGCGAGCCAGTAAAGACCGCGAGGTATCTCTTCATTGTTTCTCTCCAGTGGGCATAGGACGTGAGGACGATTGAGGATTCACGAACGCATCGAGCCATGAGAATCCTTCCAATGCGTGGTGGGCGAGCATGCCGATGAACAAGGACGCGGCAATGATCCCGGCACCGGCCGCGGCGCAGCGCATCAGGCGCCCGAAGAATTCCCGGCGCGGAAGCAGCGGATCGGTACGGTGCTCGAACACGGCAAACTCCTGGATGAGCGCCTTTGGAAGCCCTCAGTCTAGCGGCTTGGCCCGCCCGAAGACTGCGCAGCCCGGATTGCCGCGGTGTGTGCCCATGGAGTGCCAAGGTCAATTCGGCGCCGCGGCGACCTTGGCACTGACCTGCACGCGGTTGTGTAGGTGCCAAGGTCGTTTTTTGAGGGTCCAGCCTGCGCGTTTTGGGCACGAAATGGGCACGAACCGGGCACAGAAACGAAAAAGCCCGCGTTCTTGGCGGGCTCTTCGTACGATAACCGGTTGAAGTCAAACGTAAATTATTGGTGGCTAGAGGCGGGATCGAACCGCCGACCTCAGCA